>JAKFXK010000027.1 GCA_021731445.1 Nevskiaceae bacterium
GCGCCCCGCACATCGAGCAGGCACTTGGCGGCCAGCAGGTGACTTTCGAGAGCCATGCGCAGGTGGGCGGCAAGGATTGGCACTACCAGTCCAACTACATCCCGGAGCTTGCCGCCGATGGCCGCGTACTGGGTTTCTATGCGATGACCTTCGACATCACCGCGCGCAAGAATGCCGAGCTACGCCAGGCGGCGGACGAAGAGCGGCTGCGCACCATCACCGACAACCTGCCGGCGCTGATCGCCTATCTCGACCACGAAGGCCGCTACCGCTTTTGCAACAAGACTCACGAGCACTGGTTCGATCAATCAGTCGCCAGTTGGCTGGGCAAGTCGTATTGGCAGGTGCTGGACTCAAGCTTTGCCGAAGCGCAGGCCCCACACGTCGAAGCCGCTCTGCGCGGCGCGCGCGTAGACACTGAACTGACCCTTTGCAATGGCGACAGCGAACGCATGGTGCGCGCCAGCTATCTACCGCACCGGACAGCCGACGGCAGCGTGCAGGGCGTGTATCTGCTGATGAACGACATCACCAATCTGAAAACCGTGCAGGCGCAACTTAGCCAGCTGGCACGTTTCGATATGCTCACCGGCCTTGCCAATCGCCGCGAGTTTCACGACCGGCTGGAAACCACCATCGTGCGCAGCCAGCGGCTGGGCGGCAGCCATGCGTTGATGTTTCTCGACATCGACCACTTCAAGCGCATCAACGACAGCGCTGGCCACGCCGCAGGCGATGCGGTGCTCTGCGAGATCGCCGTGCGACTGCAAGCCAGCGTGCGCAGCACCGATACGGTAGCGAGGCTCGCAGGCGACGAGTTCGTGTTGATTCTCGACGGCCTGGGCTCTGCGGAAGAGTCGCAATTCATCGCCCGCAAGATCATCGCCGCGATGGAGAAGCCGGTGGTGTTCTGTGCAGCACCGATTGCGGTGACGGTCAGCATCGGCATCGCCTTCGATGGCGACTGCGCGTTGGAGTCAGAGGAATTGCTGTCGCTGGCAGACGGCGCGCTCTACGAGGCCAAGGCCGCCGGGCGCAACACCTGGCGATTTGCGGATGCGCGTGGTGGCGCACGCCGGCGAGAACCCGTGCGGCAGGCCAACGCTGCCTGAACTGTTGCCTGCTACTTGCGCTTGGCGGCCTTCGGCTGCGCGCGTTGGCGCACGGACTCGAACAGGCACACCGACGCCGCGACCGAAACATTCAGTGATTCGATCTTGCCCTGCATGGGGATTTTGATCAGGCGGTCGCAGGTTTCGCGCGTGAGGCGGCGCATACCTTCGCCTTCGCCACCCATGACGATCACCGTTGGCCCCGTGAGATCAGTCTGATACAGCGAGTCATCCGCCTCGCCATCGAGGCCGGTGATCCAGTAGCCGAGCTCTTTCAGGCGTTCAAGCGAGCGCACGAGATTGGTGACGGCAATCACCGGCACCCGCTCTGCAGCACCCGCCGCCGCCTTGCGGGCGACCGGCGTCAATCCCACCGCGCGATCCTTGGGGATGAGGACGGCAGTCACGCCAGCGGCTTCTGCCGTGCGCAGGCAGGCACCGAGATTGTGGGGATCCTGCACGCCGTCCAGTGCGAGCACGAGGCGATCCGGAGTGGCAGGCAGTTCCAGTGCTTCCTCACCCTGATAGTCGGCCGCTTCGACCGCCGCGATCACGCCTTGATGCCTCAGGCCTGGTGCCAGCATGTCCATCTGATCCTTGGATACCGTGCGCACCGTGACGTTGCGTCGCTGCGCCAGCGTCAGCAGGGTGGACATGCGCGCATCCTTGCGGCCACCGACGATCAGCACCTCACGGGGCTTCTTCTCGGCATCATCCAGTGCGGCTTCGACGGCATGAAAGCCGCCGATATAGGTTTCAGACATTCTTTATCCCCCAAACAAAAAGAGCGGGCCTTTTGCCCGCTCTATCCAGTTTAGTGGGAGCGCCATCCCTGGCGCGACTGCCGACCACTCCAAAACTGTTTCTGACCTCAACCGCCGAGGTAGCCCGGCGGCGTGTAGGCAGCCTGCTCGTTGCCCTGGACGATGGCCTTCAGGACGATGTCGACACGGCGGTTGCGCGCCTCGCTGGTTTCATCCGCAGTGCGCACCAGGAGTTCGCGCTCGCCACGGCCTTCCTCACGGATGCGCTGCGCTGGCACGCCACGGCTGACGAGATAGTTCGACACGCTGGCTGCACGGCGCTGGCTGAGTGATTGGTTGGTCTCGTTGCTGCCGACACTGTCGGTGTGGCCAACGACATGGATGACGGTCGAGTTGTAATCGCTGATGGTCGAGGCAAGCTTGTCGAGCGCGGCCATCGCCTGGGGTTTGAGCGCCGCAGAGCCAGTGTCGTAGGTCACGTCGGCTGCAACGGCGACGTTGAGCGAGCCATCCGCCATGGTGTTGACACTGAGCTGGCGGTTGGCTTCTTCGGTAGCCAGCTTGCGCTTCAACTCTGCGCGCTGGCGATCCATATAGTTGCCGACCGCGCCACCGGCGAGGGCACCGACGAGCGCACCAACGATGGGCGCGCCATCAGCACCACTGACCTGCTTGCCAATGATGGCGCCAGCGACCGCACCACCGCCTGCACCAATCTTGCCGCTGCGGTTGGGATCGTCGGTGACACAGCCTGTAGCGAGCGTGGCGACCAGTGCCGCGAGTAGGGTTTTCTTGAAGAGCATGGGTTTATCTCCGCTTCTTGCTTGATTTGCCGGGACGCTGCGAGGAAGTTTCGGAGCGTGGCGACTTGCCCCTGCCCTGTGGTTTCTGGCCGCCCGGCTTGGGTGAAGCAGAGTCTTTATAACCGCGCTGAATGTCTTCTGAATTACGTCCCTGACCGGTTTGTTTCCCAGCTTGCTCCGCTGGCACGAGGTCGATCTTGCGCTCTTCCAGATTGACTCTGGCAACCTGCACCTTAATGGGCTGACCCAGTACGAAACGGCGGCCATTACGCTTGCCAACAAGGCTCTGCGAGGGCTTGTCGAACACGAACTGATCCTCGCCGAGACTGCTGACATGCACCAGGCCGTCGATGTAAAGACCAGTGAGATCGACGAACAGACCGAAGCTGGTGACGCTTGAGACCACTCCATCGAACACATCACCGACGCGGTGGCTCATGAACTCGCACTTGAGCCAGCTCGACACGTCGCGGGTGGCTTCATCCGCACGCCGCTCGGTGCCGCTGCAATGCAGGCCCAGGGCCTCCATCGTCTCCATTGAATAGTCGAAGTCCTTCGGCTTGCCCTTTTTCAGCACGTGCTTGATCGCTCGGTGCAGCAGCAAGTCAGGGTAGCGGCGGATCGGCGAGGTGAAGTGTGCGTAATGTTCCAGAGCCAGGCCGAAGTGGCCTAGGGCTTCGGGGGCATAGCGCGCCTGCGACATGGTGCGCAGCACCATCATGTGGATCAGCCCGGTATCGGGGCGTCCCTTGGCCTGCTCGGTCACTTTCGCAAAGTCACCAGCGGCGGGCTTTTCGCCGCCACCCAGGCTCAGCGCGCGGCCGCCCAAGAACTCGCGCAGCATGGTCACGCGCATCGGGTCGGGCTGCTCATGCACACGGTGCAGTGTCGGCGTTTCCTTGGCCGCGACGAACAGTGCCGCCTGCACATTGGCGGCGATCATGCACTCCTCGATCATGCGATGCGCCTTGTTGCGCTGCACCGGGTAGATGCTCTCGATCTTCGAGTCTTCGGTGAAGGCGAACTTGGTTTCCTGCCCCTCGAAGTCGATCGCACCGCGCTTGACTCTTGCGCGGAACAGCACCTCGAACACTTCTTCCAGCGCCTTCAGATGCGGCAGCAGCTGCTTGTTGGCCACTGCCTGCTCGCCCTTGGGGTTGGCCAGCATCTCCGCCACATCTTCGTAGATCAGGCGCGCGTGGCTGTTCATCACACCTTCGTAGAACTTGGCACCCGTGATCTCGCCAGCGCTGCTGATGCGCATCTCGCAGACCATGCAGAGGCGATCGACATGCGGGTTGAGCGAGCAGAGACCGTTGCTGAGTTTCTCCGGCAGCATCGGTATGACGCGGCGCGGAAAATACACCGAGGTGCCGCGCTTCTGCGCCTCCTCGTCCAGCGGCGCGCCCACTTTCACGTAGCTCGACACATCGGCGATGGCGACGACGAGCTTGTAGCCGCCGCGAATCTTCTCCTTGCTCGCATACACGGCATCGTCGAAGTCGCGCGCATCGGCACCGTCGATGGTGACCAGCGGCAGCTTGCGGATATCGACGCGGCCCTTGCTCGTGGCTTGGGCCTCGCTGACGGTATCAGGGATGGCCTTCGCTTCGGCCTCGACCTCTTGAGGCCACTCGTACGGCAGATCATGGCGGCGCAGGGCAATCTCGATTTCGAGACCAGGGGCCAAGTGTTCGCCAATCACCTCGGTGATGCGGCCAATCATGGTGCCGCGACCACCGGGCACGGTGATGATCTCCGCCCGCACCACCTGCCCGACCTTGGCACCGGCCACACTGCCGGACTCGATCTGCAACTCGAAAGGCTGGGCTTTCTGGTTGTCTGGCGTCAGCCACCAGCGACTGTTCTCCTGCCTAAGACGACCCACCGCAAAACGCGGCGCGGTCGAGACCATCGCAATGAACTCGCCCGCCAATCGCCCGCTGTGATCGACTTCCACCACGCGTACGCGCGCTTTGTCGCCGGTCATCAGGCCACGCATCTCACGCGCGGGCAGAAACACGTCTTCGCCGCCATCGAGCTTCGGCTCCGGCACTACGAAGCCGAAGCCATCGCGGTGGGCGCTGACCTTGCCAATGATCTCGAGACCGACACGGGCAGTGGATTTGGTTTTGAGGGGTGCCAGGTCAATCGCCAGCTTGGGCAGAAAAGCTGCAGGCACAGGCGGCGCTAAGGGCACGACCGGCTTGGCCTTTGCCGGGTGTCTGACTTCGCCTGCTTTGTTGGCGGCCGCTTTCGGCACTGCGGGTTTGGGCAACTCGGCTGTCTTGGGCGGAGGTTTGGGCGAGAAGGGAGATGTCTTCTGCACTGGCTTCGCGGCAATGGGCGCGGGCAGGTTCTTGAGGGGCGTTGGCACCTGCGACAGGCCCGCCGCACCAGAGGCGGCAGGCACCAGACGACCCCGGCGATCAAGCACTGTCTGTCCAGCGCGCACCAGTTCCAGCAGGCGCTTTTCGAGCGCCATCTGATCCGGCAGTTTCTTGAGGTCGAAGAAACCGATCAGGTCATCCAGCGACGAGGGCTGTGCTTTGAGCCTTGCCAAGATCGCATCGCCCGTGGGCACATGGCTCAGGCGCGGCGATGGTTGCGCCTGGCGGTGAGGCGCAGCCTGCACAAGACCAGGCACGAAGTCCTGCTTCCAAGGCTCCTGCTCGTCGTGATCTTTGTGGCGGTTGCGGTCGTAGGGGTTCTTTCTTTTTTTCATTGACAAGCCTAAAGGGCGACACGATACTGCGCGCCCTTGATTGTGGGGCCAAAAGCCCTTGCAGATAGGATTAGCGTGAAAAGCCGTAGTGGCGGAATTGGTAGACGCACTAGTTTCAGGTACTAGCGGGGCGACCCGTGGAGGTTCGAGTCCTCTCTTCGGCACCAAACAAACAAACCCGGCTCCGCCGGGTTTTTTGTTTGGCGCCTGGCGGCGTGATCATTTGAGCCGCCCACCATGATTTTGCCACTGGCAAAATCCAAAATCATCGCCTCCCTCGCCGGGAGGCTGAACAGCACGTTCGACTCTGCGGCCGCACCTTGAGGCGTGGCAGCCTGAGCGCGCGTTTTGCGATCAGTCAAACGGATGGTGCAGCACGATGGTGTGTTCGCGGTCGGGGCCGGTAGAGACGATGGCGATCTCGACACCCGTAACCTCTTTCATGCGGTCGAGATAGGCGCGGGCGTTCACCGGCAGGTCTTCGTATTTGCTGATGCCGAAGGTGCTGCTCTTCCAGCCGGGTAAATCTTCAAACACCGGCTCCACCTTCTCGAAGCCTTCGGCGCCGATGGGGGGATTCTCGATCAGCTCGCCGTCGAGTTTGTAGTGGGTGCAGATGCGGATGGTGTCCAGCTCGTCGAGCACATCGAGCTTGGTAACGACCAGACCCGACACGGAGTTGTTGAAGATGCTGCGGCGGGCGGCGACGGCATCAAACCAGCCGCAGCGGCGTGGGCGGCGGGTAACGGTGCCGAACTCGTCGCCGACCTTGCGGATGTGTGCACCGATGCCGCCTTCGCTGTCGTCCAGCTCGGTGGGGAACGGACCACTGCCCACACGCGTGGCGTAGGCCTTGACGATGCCGAGCACGTAGTCGAGTTCGCGCGGGCCAACGCCAGTACCGGTTGCGGCACCACCGGCGGTGGTGTTGCTACTGGTCACGTACGGATAGGTGCCATGGTCGATGTCGAGCAGCGCACCCTGCGCGCCCTCGAACAGCACGTTGTCGCCGCGCTTCAGGTGCTGACGCAGATGCTCGGTGACGTCGCAGACCATCGGGCGGATCACTTCGGCGTAGGCGACGAGATCATCGAGCGTGGCCTGGAAATCTTCCGGTGCCTCCTTGTAATACTGGGTCAGCACGAAGTTGTGGTACGCCATCAACTCGCCAAGCTTGGCTGCCAGCAGGTCACGCTGGTAGAGATCGCCGACGCGCACGGCACGACGCGCAATCTTGTCTTCGTAAGCAGGGCCGATGCCCTTGCCGGTGGTGCCGATCTTGGCCTCGCCACGGGCCTTCTCGCGGGCCTGATCCAGACGCGCGTGGATGGGCAGCACCAGGGGAGCTGCCTCGCTGATCTTCAGCCGCGAGCGTACTTCCATGCCGGTGGCTTCCACCGTCTCCAGCTCGCTCTTGATGCCGAGGCGCTGGTTGCCGCAGATGTGCGCGAGCGAGAGCACCACACCGTTGCCGATGTAGCAGGGTGCGCCTTCGCGCATCACGCCGCTGGGGATGAGGTTGAGCGCAGTCTTCTTGCCCTTGATGACCAGGGTATGGCCGGCGTTGTGGCCGCCCTGAAAGCGCACCACGGCCTGTGCGCGGTCTGTGAGCAGATCGACGACCTTGCCCTTGCCCTCATCACCCCATTGAGCGCCGATCACCACCACCGTCTTACCCATGCTTCTGCTCCTGGCGCTCAATGGGGCAAAGCCCCGTTTGTTTGACGGTCGCGTCGAAGCGCGACCTTGGCGCGCCGATCACCTCTACTGTCTTGCCCATTTTTATTCCCTATCAAGCGGCCGGCGCAATGCCCAGCCTCAGTAATTCATTCACATCTGCGGAGAAGCCCGTCGCCGGGCGGCTTAAGCCAAACTCGCCACCGACGCCATCGTAGCGGCCGCCGCGCGCCAACTCACGGCCATGGCCTGTCACGAAAGCCGCGAACACGAGACCCGTGTGATAGCGCGCACCGCGCAGCTCGGCGAGGTCGAGATGGATCGGCAGCGCGGGCTGGCTTTTTTGCAGCATGGCAATCACCTGTTCGAGCGAGACCACGGCTTCGGCCACCCCATTGCCGAATGAAGACAGCGTGTCGCGTGCGCGTTGCAACACGGAGACATCGCCATGCAGTGTCATCAGCGTGGCAAGTGCGGTCTTTGCCTGCGCGCTCAGGCCACGTGCGGCGACGAAGCCCGCCAGTTCCGGCAGTGATTTGCGCTGCAGGAGGTCAAATAGCGCAGCCTCATCATCGGCATGCAGCTCGATACCTGCCGTGACGGCGCGATAGACGCCGACGTGGCCCAGATCGAGATGCACCTCGGCCACCCCGGCGAGGCGCAGGGTGTCGAGCATCAGGTTCAGCACTTCCAGGTCAGCGGCCAGCGTTGCTTCGCCAAACAATTCGCAGCCGACCTGACGCGGCGAGCGTGGCCCGCCCAGTGCATCGGGCCGGGTGCGCAGTACGGTGCCGAGATAGCAGAGGCGCACCACGGGCTGATCGGCAAAATGCCGGGCGGCGATGCGCGCCGCCTGCGGTGTCATGTCACTGCGCAGGCCCAGCAAACGACCACTAGCGGGGTCAGTGAGCTTGAAGGTGACGCTGTCCATATCCGCACCCACACCCGTCAACAGCGAGTCGAGGTGCTCGACGAAGGGCGGCAGAATCAGCTCGTAACGTGCGGCTCGATAGTGATCAAGCAAGCTGCGGCGCAGGGCCTCGGCACGCCAGGCAGCAGTCGGCAGGGATTCCTCCATGCCATCCGGCAGCATCCATAATTTGGTCACGCGGCCTCGACACGGTGCTTCGCGCGCAGCGCGAATGTGTGCGGGAGTGGCCGCAGCACTCCATGCAACAACAAAACCGCAAGGCTTTCTGAGCTGGACATGGCTTGCCTAGCGACCCTTGAACGCGTCGAAGAACTCGCCCTTCGGTTCCACCACCAGCACATCGTTCGGGCCGCCGATGGAATCGCGGTAGGCGCTGAGCGAGCGATAGAACTTGTAGAACTCGGCGTCGGCACCATAAGCCTTTGCATAAATATCAGCGGCTTTGGCATCGCCCTCACCGCGCAGTATTTCGGCATCGCGATAGGCATCGGCCACCGTCACTTGCGCATCACGGTCGGCATTGGCGCGGATCTTCTCGCCCTCTTCCGCGCCCTTGGCGCGCAGCTCGGTGGCGACCCGCGTGCGCTCGGCGCGCATGCGGTCGTAGACCGAATCGCTGACCTCACGCGGCAGGTTGATGGACTTGATGCGCACGTCCACCAGCTCGATGCCCAGCTCCTTCACTTTTTCTTTTGCGTCCTTTTCGAGCGCCTGCATCATCGCAATGCGGTCGGTGTTGATCGCCTGCTGGATGGTGCGAGAGCCGAACTGGCTGCGCAGACCAGAGTTGACGATGGCAGAGAGGCGATCTGCCGCGACGATGCTCTGGCCGCCACCGGTGGCGCGGTAGAACTGCGCGGCATCGGCGATGCGCCACTTCACGAAGCTGTCGACTTCGACGTTTTTCTTTTCTGCCGTGAGAAAGTTTTCGGTGGCGTTGTCCAGCTCCTGGATGCGGCCATCGAAGCGCGTCACGGACTGCATGAAGGGCAGCTTGAAGTGCAGCCCCGGCTCGAAGTCGGCGCGCTTCAGTTCACCGAGCTGGAACAGCACGGCACGCTCGCGCTGGTCGACGATGAAGGCCGTGTTGGCGAGCGTGAGCAGCACGAACGCGGCAATGAAAAAAAACGGCATGGAGCGGTCTTGCATGATTGTTTTCCTTAAACCCTATCGGCTGCGCGAGCGGCTGGCATCGCCACTGCCGGTGGCGCGTGGGCTGTTGGCGCTGGGCAGGTCGCTGGCCTCGGGCGCGGCGGTCTTGGGCATGTTCTTCATCAGCTGGTCGAGCGGCAGATAGATCATCGGCGAGCCTTTTTCGAGGTCGACCACGACCTTGCTGCTGCGGCGATAGACCTCGCTCATGGTGTCGAGGTAGAGGCGCTGGCGGGTGACTTGCGGCGCTTTCTTGTACTCGGTGACCAGCGATGTGAAACGTGCGGCATCACCTTGGGCCTTGGCGACGATCTGATCCTTGTAGGCCGTGGCTTCGGCAATGTCGCGCGCCGCGGCACCACGCGCTTTCGGCAGGCGGTCGTTGGCGTAGGCCTGGGCCTCGTTCTTCTGGCGTTCGAGGTCTTCGCGCGCCTTGATGACATCTGCAAAGGCAGCTTGCACAGCCTCTGGCGGTTGCACCTGCTTCAAGTTGACCTCGGTGACGATCAGGCCTGCCTTGTATTCGTCCAGCCGCTCTTGCAGCAGCAGCTTGGCACGATCCGCCACCGCCTGGCGGCCTTCATTGAGCACGAAATCCATCAGGCTGGAACCCACCACCTCGCGCACGGCGGCCTTGGTCGCCTGTTCCAGCGTGAGCTTGGGGTCAACCACATTCATCACGAAATCGTAGGCGCTGCTGACGCGATATTGCACGGTCAGTTCGACATCGATGATGTTCTCGTCCTGGGTCAGCATCACGGCGCGCTGGCCGACACTCTGCACCTTGGTGAACTGCACTTTCTCGACCTTCTCGACCGGCCAGGGCAGATGCCAGCGCAGGCCCGGTTCGGTGGTCGCGGTATAGGCGCCGAAGCGCAGCACCACGCCGCGTTCCTGCTCATCGATGGTGTAGAAGCCTGATGTGACCCAGAGCAGGCCGATCACGCCCAGGGCAATGCCAATCGCGCCGCCCGGCAGCTTGGGCATCTGCGGGCCTGCACCTGCCGGGGCTTTTGGCCCCCTGGGGCCTCGGCCACTGAGCCGGGCCTTGAAACGTTTGATGATCTCGTCGAGATCAGGCGGGCCTTGATTGTTGCCGCCGCCAGAGCCGCCCTTGTTGTCGCCGTTCTGGTTCCAAGGGTCGCGGTTGTTCGACCCAGGCTCGTTCCAAGCCATCAGCTGCTCCAAAATCTTGTGTGCCAAAAATCGGTATTGATGAGGTGAGGACGGTAACGTCGCATTCAAGCAGCAGACTTCCTGGCGCGCTTTGGGGGCTTGGGCGGTGCCAGTTCCTCCCACGATTCTAGCGCAGGCCCCGGCTGCACCATCGCCACGCCCGCCTCACGGCAGACGCGCTCGTAGCGCGCCATCGGCAGCCGCAGGGTGAGATGCGAGACGCCTTGGGCATCGACCTGCTCCTGCTGCACGGCATGGGCCGCAAACAAGAGACCGCGCAGCTTGCCCTGCTGCGGCGTGACGGCAAGCTCGCCCTCGAACAGGTCCGTGAAGATGACTTCCGACAACACCTGCCGCAGCGCATCAATGCCATCGCCGGTCTGGGCCGAGAGATAGATGCGCGCCGGCAGGCCTTCGGCATCACGCTCCACACGCGGCTTTTCGCCCAGCACGAGGTCGATCTTGTTGAAGACATAGAGCACCGGCAGCGTGTCGGCCTCGATCTCCTTCAGCACTGCCTGAACTTGCTGGATGCGGGTCTCATGTTCGGGGTCGGAGGCATCGACGACATGCACGAGCCAGTCGGCCTCGCGCGCTTCTTCAAGCGTGGCGCGGAAGGCGGCCACAAGACCGTGCGGCAGATCGCGGATGAAGCCCACCGTATCGGCCAGCAGGATTTCCTGATCCGCTGGCAGTTGCAGCTTGCGGATGGTGGTATCGAGCGTGGCGAAGAGCTGGTCGGCGGCGTATGCCTGGGCTCCGGTCATCGCATTGAACAGCGTCGATTTGCCCGCATTGGTATAACCGACGATGGACACCAGCGGCGTCTCGTTGCGCTTGCGGGCACTACGTGACAGGGCGCGATGACGACGCACATCCTCCAGTTGCTTCTTGAGATGCGCCATCCGGTCCTTGACCAGACGGCGATCCAGTTCCAACTGGGTTTCGCCGGGGCCTGCAAGGCCAATGCCACCGCCGGCCTGGCGCTCAAGATGCGTCCAACCCCGCACGAGGCGCGTCGAGAGGTGCTGCAACTGCGCAAGCTCCACCTGCAACTTGCCTTCGTGCGTGCGGGCGCGCTTGGCGAAAATATCGAGGATCAAACCGGCGCGTGACAGCACGCGGCAGCTGAGCACTTTTTCGAGATTACGCTCTTGGCTGGGCGAAAGATCGTGGTTGAAAATCGCCACTTCCGCCTCGCCTGCAGCACAGGCAGCGGCAGTCTCATCGGCCTTGCCGCTGCCGATGTAGAGGCCCGCATCCGGCCTGCTGCGCGAACCACCAAGTACAGCCACGATCTCGGCACCCGCAGAACGGGCCAAGTCCAGAAACTCGATGCGATCCGACTGGAAATCGCCGGTGTGCATGTCCAGATGGACTAGCACCGCCTTTTGCCCGCCGCGCGGGCGCTCGATGAACTTCAGTGGAACTGCCTCAGGCTTTTAGGCTGCGGGCAACGCTGCCGCAGGCTCGCCGCCGTCTTCTTCCGACAGCCGCACGGCGCGGGCCGGGACGATGGTGGAAATGGCATGCTTGTAGACCATCTGGCTCACGGTATTGCGCAGCAGCACCACGAACTGGTCGAAGCTCTCGACATGGCCCTGCAGCTTGATGCCGTTGACGAGATAGATGGAGACCGGGATGCGCTCTTTGCGAAGGGCATTGAGAAACGGCTCTTGCAGGGTTTGGCCTTTGGACATGGCTTATGACCTCTTGTTTGTTATTGCTGATTGTTATGGGCGGCGTTGCCACTGCCGCAAGTTAGTGAAGATTACCACGGTGAGGCTTTTACGCTGACTGAACAGTGGATGCGACGCGCAATTGTTCAAGAGTGGCATGCAGTGCATCGCTGGCGCGCGGGTCTATCAGTTGCAGCGCCGGTTCGCTCCTGAGCCAGGTGATCTGGCGCTTGGCGTACTGGCGCGTGGCGATGATGCCGCGCTCGACAGCGTGATTCAGACTGCACTCTCCCGCCAAATGTTCCCAAAGCTGGCGATAGCCGACAGCACGGATCGCGGGCAGGTCTTTGTGCAGATCGCCGCGCGCCTTGAGCAGGCGCACTTCATCGAGAAACCCGGCAGCCATCATCTGCTGGAATCTTTCACTGATCGCTGCGTGCAGCGTGGCGCGCTCTGGCGGCAGCAGGCCGATCTTGACGATAGGGCCCGTCAATCCCGCTGACTTTGGCTCTGCCCAATGCGCGCTGCGCGTGCGTCCAGTGAGGGCATGGATCTCCAACGCACGCAGGATGCGCTGCGGGTCGTTGGGCTTGATCTGGGCTGCCGCTTCGGCGTCGATTGCCGACAGCCTTGCGTGCATGGCCGGCCAGCCTTGGTCGGCAGCCTCTGCGCCCAGCCGTTCGCGCACCAGGCCATCGGCCACCGGCAGTGCTGACAAGCCGTTTTCCAAGGCCCGGAAATACAGCCCCGTGCCACCCACCAGAATTGGCAGGCGCATCGCCGCGCGCGCTTCAGCCACCAGCACCAGCGCATCGCGCCGAAACCGGGCGGCCGAATAGCTCTCGGCAGGATCCAGAATATCGATCAGCCCATGCGGCCAAAGAGCCAGCGTTTCGCGGGTCGGCTTAGCGCTGCCGATATCCATGCCGCGATACACCTGCGCGGAATCGACACTGATGAGCGCAACACCTGACCATGGCGTGCCACCGCGCTCGATGGCCTCGGCCAGCGCCAGCGCCAGACCGGTCTTGCCGGAAGCCGTGGGCCCCATCAGGAACAGGGCAGGTACACTCATCGGTTGCCACCTGGCCGCACCCTAAACAGCCACAACGGCTTGGCTATACTCCGTCCGCACGTACAACTAAAACCCAAGAGGAACCTCCGATGCGCAATGCCCGATTCGCCGCTGTTGCCGCTGTCCTGCTTGCCGCCCCAGCCGCTGTGATGGCCGAGGGCTTGAGCTATACCTATGTCGACCTGCGTTATTTTTCCACCGATTCCGATGCCGTGACTGTCAACCAGCGGGGCGGCGCGCTGTCCGGATCACTGGCGCTGGGCCCGATCTTCTTTGTGGCTGCCGACGCCAGCTATGGCGTCAGCGAGGACTTCAGCGTTGGCACCAGCGAGGGTAGCTTCGAGAGCTTTGCAGGCTCCGTGCGACTGGGCGCGCATCATGCCATCACGCCGGCACTCGACATCGTCGCCAGCGGCGGTGCGCTGTTTGCCGATATCGCTGGCAAGGGCGCGTTCGATGGTCAGAGCGATGACGACATCGGCTACCTCGCCAACGCGGGGCTCAGACTGCAAGTCATCGAAAACGCCGAGCTTGGCGTGTCCTACGTCTACCAGAGCGTGTTCGACAGTGACAGCAGCGGCTTCACCGCCGACCTTCAGTATCACTTCACCGACCATGTATCGGTCGTCGGCAATGCCACCCATGGCTTGAGCACGGATTTCTACGGTATCGG
Source organism: Nevskiaceae bacterium (assembly GCA_021731445.1). GTDB lineage: Bacteria > Pseudomonadota > Gammaproteobacteria > Nevskiales > Nevskiaceae > Stagnimonas. The sequence goes on from JAKFXK010000027.1 coordinate 13,768, forward strand.
TGCGCGCTACCGCTTCTAAGCGAGTCATGCTGGCAAAAAGCCCTCGTATGCGAGGGCTTTTCGTTTTCAGCGCCCCCTCAAAAACAGGCGGTCCAGCTCTGCCAAACCGACCTGCACCCAAGTGGGACGTCCATGGTTGCACTGGCCTGCTAGCTCAGTGGCCTCCATGTCGCGCAGCAGGGCATTCATTTCGACGAGGCTCATGGCGCGATTAGCCTTGATCGCCGCCTTGCAGGCCATGTCTGCCAGCACGCGGTGCTGGGCGTCCAGCACTTCGCCCAGATGACTATGGCTGCCAGACTCCACGGTACGACCCAGCAGCCCGCGCAGCAGTTCGCCAACGTTCGCCGCATCGAGCAGGGGCGGTGTGGCACGCACCGCAAGCTGCATGGGGCCGATGCGATCCACCAGCAGACCCGCCGTGGCCAGCAGTGCGGCACGCTGCTCAGCGGTGTTCGCTTCCTCCTCGCTGACCGTCAGCAACTGTGGGGCCAGCAGTGCCTGGCTAGGCACGCCGCCTGCTGACAGTTCGCGTTTGTAGCGTTCGTAAATCACCCGCTCATGGGCAGCGTGCTGATCGACCAGCACCAGGCCTTGTGTGTTCTGGGCCAGCACGAACAGGCCATGCAGCTGTGCAATGGCATAGCCGAGCGGATGCTCGACCGCACCCGGCTGCGCCATCGAAGCCGATTGCGGGTGCGCGGCCAGCGTCGCCCCGATGGCTGCCGCATTGGCGCGCTGTGCACCGTACTGCGCCACCGGCTCGTGCAGGTACTGCGGTGTGGTCAGCGGCAGCAGATAGCCGGATGGCATCGGCATGGCAGTCGCAGCAGCGAAGCTTGCGGCATGGTGCTGCTCAGGCTCAGGCCGCACTTCGCGCAGCCAGCGATGCACGAGGCCGAACAGAAAATCATGCACACGGGCGCTATCGCGGAAGCGTACTTCGGTTTTTTGCGGGTGGACGTTCACATCCACATTCGCCGGGTCGAGTGTGAGGTGCAGCACGAAGGCCGGGTAGCGGGTGGAATGCAGCGCGTCGGCATAGGCGCGCTTCATCGCCGCGCCCAAGAGCTTGTCGCGCACGGCGCGCCCGTTGACGCTCAGGAACTGCAAATCGGCCTGTGCGCGGGAGAAGCTCGGCAGGGCGATCCAGCCCGCCAGTTTCAAGCCACCCATCTCAGCCTCGCGGTACAGCGCATTGGCGAGAAACTCCTTGCCGCACAGCTCGGCGACGCGCCGCTCCAGCCCACTCACCTCGTTCGCGGCACTGGCTGCGAGCAGGCTGCGACCCTCATGCTTGAGGCTGATGCCCACTGCCGGTCGGGCCAAGGCGAGCCTGCGCAAAGACTGCTCGACATGGCGCGCTTCGGTGCCAGCACTTTTCATGAACTTGCGGCGCGCCGGAGTGGCAAAGAACAGATCCTGGACATCGACTTCAGTGCCGGCTGGCGCTGCTGCGGGCAGGGGCTCGCGGCCATCGTGTGCGCCTTCGCCGCCAACGCACCAGGCATGTGGCTCGGCTGCCGTGCGGCTGGTGAGTTGCAGGCGCGATACCGCAAGAATGCTGGCGAGTGCTTCGCCGCGGAAGCCGAGCGAGACCACTTGTTCGAGTTCTTGCAGCGAGGCGATCTTGCTGGTGGCATGACGCGCCAGGGCGAGGCGCATTTCCTCGCGCGCAATGCCGTGGCCGTTGTCACGCACGCGGATACGCGAGAGGCCACCCTGCTCGAGTTCCACTTGCACCTCGGTGGCACCGGCATCCAGCGCGTTTTCGACCAGCTCTTTGACGACCGCTGCGGGTCGCTCAACAACCTCACCCGCCTTGATCTGGTTGATCAAAACATCGGGCAGTTGGCGGATGGGCATTGGCTGGCGCAAAAAAGAAAGCGGCGCGAGAGGATAGCCTCACGCGCCGCATGAAGTGACGGGGTGCCTTGCGGCGGTTAACGACGCCTTTTCAGGCGAACCGGCATGGGGCCGGGAGGCGCCCTGGGGGCTTCCGCATACACCAACTGCTGCTGTGGCCGATACAAACCGAAATAACCCTTGATGCCTGCCAGCAGTGAGCTGGCAAGAGAATCCTGAAAATCGTTTTGCGCCAGAAGCCGCTCGTCTTCGGGGTGGCTTAAAAAGGCGGTTTCGACCAGTGCCGAAGGCATGTCCGGTGATTTGAGCACCGCGAAGCTGGCCTGCTGCACATCCGATTTTTGCAGGCGATTGACCGAACCCAGCGATTCGAGCAGGCGGGAACCCAAGTCAAAGCTCGCCTCGCGCACGGCGGTCTGCGAGATGTCGAGCAACACCGAGGCGACATCATCGTGCTGCGAGTGCAGATCGACCCCGCCAATCATGTCGGCCGCGTTTTCGAGATTGGCGAGCATCTTGGCGTGTTCGCTACTAGCACCACGCTCGGACACCACATAGACCGATGCCCCGCGAATTTCGCGTGGCGTCGGCATGGAGTTGGCATGGATCGAAATGAAAAGATCCGCCTGCGCCTTGCGCGCGACGGCGGTGCGACCGCGTAAGGCGATGAAGTAATCGCCCTTGCGGGTGAGCACTGCCTTGTAGCCGGGTGTTTCATTTACCAGCGCGGCCAGTTTTCTGGCGATGCGCAGGGTGACATCCTTTTCCAGCAGGCCGCTCAGGCCACGCGCGCCGGGGTCTTCGCCACCATGACCGGCGTCGATGGCGATGATGATGGGTTTCTGCTCGCGCACTGACGGGACGGGCTTGCGGGCTTCGGGCCGGACATCGGGCTTGACCGCCTGCACATCGCTTTGCGCCGGCGGCGGCGCAGCCACCACGATTTCGGCAGGCTTGTCGTTTGGAGGCAGTGACTCGGCGGCATTGTTTTTCGGATACAGGTCGAAGATCAGGCGGTGGCCGTAGGTGCCATTGGGTTCGAGGCCAAAACTTTTCGGGCTGACCTCACTGGCCAGGTCCAGCACCACGCGCAAGCCGCCATCCCGGGGCCCGGTGCGCACACTCCTGACCACACCGCGACTGAGCGAATCCAGCTCCAGCCCGGCGGCGCGGCGCGCATCCGCAATGTCGATGACGATGCGATTGGGATTTTCCAGCGTGAAAAACTTGTGGCTGGTGCCGCCCTGCAAATCGAACACGACACGGGTGCTTTCGGGGCCATCCCAGAGTCGCACGTCGCGCAGTTCCACCGCCTGTGCCAGGGGCACAAGCAAAAGGCAGAACAGCAATAGGACAGCTCGCATGGCGACCCCCAGGCGGATCAGGACAACACAAACATAACGCCGGGTGAAACGACTTGCAAGATTTTCTTGTAAATCAGCCAGTAACGGGCCGTACTTAAAGTAAATCCAGATTCTGCTGCGGGATCAGGTCATCGGATGCCATCGCCCTGAGCACCGCCATCCGTCCCGCCCCTTCTACGCTCAGATGGATTTCGAGAGTCGCAGGCGGCAGCAAGGCCCCGCCTTTTTCAGGCCACTCGACCAGCCACCAGGCTGAGGAGGGTGGCTCGTCGAACACGCCCAGCCCATACAGTTCCTCAGGTTCGGCGAGACGGTACAAGTCCATGTGCAACACCCGCAAGGCGGCCAAGGTGTAGGGCTCGACCAGCGTATAGGTGGGGCTTTTCACGGCGCCCGTGGCGCCCAGGGCGCGCAGGCAGGCACGGGCCAGCGTGGTTTTGCCGGCACCGAGCGTGCCGTGCAGCGTCACCACGCCGCCGCGACGGGTCTGCATCCAGCATGCGAGCTGGCTGCCAAGCCACAGCGTGGCGGCTTCGCCGGGCAGCGGCAGCCGTCGTTCAAGCATGGGATTTGTACACTGTGCACCTAATGTCATCCATGCCGCCATTCTACGAAGACCATGCTGCCCTGCCCGTCAGGATCAAACGCTGGGCAGCCGAGCTGGGCTTCGCCGACGCCGGCATTGCCGAACTGACGCTCGACGCCGATGTCGCGCACCTGAAGAGCTGGCTGGCCGAGGGTCTGCACGGGCAGATGGCGTTTCTGGGTCGCGAGATCGAGAAGCGCGCACATCCGAGCGGCCTGATGCCAGGCACGGTCTCGGTCATCTCGGTGCGGCTCGACTACAAGCCGCAAGCCGAGATCGCCGAGGCGGTTTTGGCCGATGCCGAAGCGGCCTATGTCTCGCGCTATGCGCTGGGCCGCGACTACCACAAGCTGGTGCGCAGCCGCCTGCTGAAACTGGGTGCCAAGCTCGAAGCCGAGATCGCCCCGCATGGCTTTCGCGTGCTCGCCGACTCCGCACCTGCGCTGGAAAAAGCACTCGCCCGCAACGCGCGCCTGGGCTGGATCGGCAAGAACACCCTGCTGCTCAACCGCAAGGCCGGCTCGTGGTTTTTCCTCGGGGAGATCTATACCGACCTGGCACTGCCGCTGGATGCTAAGCCACTGGCGCGGAATCACTGCGGCAGTTGCACCGCCTGTCTCGACGTCTGCCCCACCAAAGCCTTCATCGGCCCGTACCGGCTGGATGCCCGCAAATGCATCAGCTATCTCACCATCGAGCATCGCGGCGTGTTTCCGGTGGAACTGCGTGCACTGATGGGAAACCGCATCTTCGGCTGCGACGACTGTCAGCTGGTCTGCCCTTGGAACCGCTATGCGCAGACGACGGTGGAGAGCGATTTCACGCCGCGCAACGGGCTTGATGCCGCCAGGCTGGTTGACCTGTTCGGCTGGGATGAAGCCACATGGCTTCGGCGCACGGAGGGCATGGCGCTGCGCCGTCTCGACCATGCACGCTGGCTGCGCAACATTGCAGTGGCACTCGGCAATGCACCGGCCTCTGCTGCCGTGATCGCCGCACTCACTGCAAGACAGGATCATGCGGACGAAGCCGTGCGCGAGCATGTGCGCTGGGCGCTGGAACGCCAGCGCTGCTAATCGGAGCAGCGATCTGCACCTGCCGCTTCGATTTCCCGCTGCGTCGCGTTGAGTGCCACTGCAACAGCAGGTGGTGCAGCGGCAATATCCGTCGCCGCCAGCACACGGCGAGCTGCCGCCACACAGCCACGCGCCAGCTCCACACTCGCCAGATTGTTGGCGATGGCCGCATCGCCCGGTGCCAGTTCGGCTGCCTTGCGCAAGTTCCTCACCGACTCCTGCAAATCACCCGCTGCAAACCGCGCCTCACCCAGCGCAGCCCAGCCCAGCCCAGCCTGCGGCCAACGTTGCACTGCCACGCGGTACGCCTGTTCGGCGGCCGCCGGATGACTGCGCTGCAAAGGCGCGGCGGCAGCGATCCATTGCGTGGCGTCGACATAATTTGGTGGTTCGGCGGGCTGGTGCAAGGTCAGCGCCCAGTGGTCGGCCCACCGCCATTGCCGCAAAAAAGTGGCGCGCGCCACCATCTGCGGCGTCGCCTTGCCATTGTTGAGCGTATAACCCGCTTCCGGGTCATAACCGGTCAGCACGGCGTAGTGCCAGATCGGCACACTGCGTACACCGAGGTTGAGCAAGACCAGTGCGGGATGGCCCTCACGCAGTGCGGTGACCAGTACCTGCTCGCTGGCTGGCAGCAATAGAGGCACCCGCTCGCGCAGACGCGCCTGTGCAGCCAGTTCCACTTGCAGGCTGCCTTGGCGGGCGGGGATGAAGAGATCGGCGGTGAGATTTTCGGGTGTGGTCGGCACGCCGCTGGCGGTCAACACGCTGGCAAGGGCTGCAGGGCCGCATTGCAGATCGTCCTGCTCGAATGCGGGGATGTTGGCAAGTTGCACGCTCTTGCTTGCGGGCGGTGGCGGCAGGGTGGCGCAGCCAGAGAGAGCCACCATGAAAAATAGCGCACCCGCCTGGTGGCGGATGCGCTGTTGGCGCGACTTCAAAAACATCCGGCGCGATTAGAAGCGGGTGAAGACGTTGGTCACGCCGACCAGTTCGAGAATCAGCAGCACCACGAACACCACGCCGACGAGCACGATGACGTCGCCACCCGCTGGCTGCTGGTCGAGCGCATAAGCAACACGCTGCAATTCGGCATCGCTCATGGCATTGGCGCGGCTCTTGGCTTTCTCGACATCGACACCCCAGGCGATGAGTTTGGACTGCACCTCGTCGCGCGAAAGCAGGGTCTGTATACGGGCCTCGGTATCAGCGCGCAGGGTTTGCGAAGCCAGTGTTTCAGTGCCGATCATCGCAGCGGCGGAAGTACTGGGCGTGCCGAGCAGGATCATGCCGGCGCTGACGCAGGCGGCGATGGAAGATTTGAAGTGAGACATGGGAACTCCTTGGTGATGTTTTGCGTTCCAGAATGCGGAGACAACAGTGAGCGCGGCTATCGATAAAACATTACCGAGACTGGTCGCGGACACTGAATCGACACTGAAGCCTTAAGGCGGTCATGCGCGATACTGCAAGCCAGATGAGTATGACCCTGCCTGCGCTCCCGCCCAAGCCCCTGCCGCCTGTCGATTACGACTGCTGTGGTGGCGGCTGTGCCGACTGCGAGCTGCGCCGTTATCAGCAAGACCTAGGAGAGTGGCTGCAGCTGGCTGCGCGCCACGCGGATTTACAGGCGGCCACCGAACGCGCACATGGATTTACCCATAGCCAGAACGACGATATGTCATTACCGTGACCGGCTGAAACCGTCTGATATCGAGGGTCGAGGCACGGCCCCCTGCGAGGAGAAGCACCATGCGTCAACCCAAACCCACCACGGCTTTTTTGTTGTGCGCGGGCGCAGCCGTACTGCTGCTGTCAGGCTGCGGCGAGTCGTCGATTTCGAGCGTGCCCACAGTGCCGCCGCTGCCACCGGTGATGCCTGTACCGACCGTGCCGCCGGGTACACCGGGAATGGAGAACCCCGCCAAGCGCGACCGCTACTCCTTCAACAATAAATGCGTGGTGCTACGGGACAGCAGCACTGGCAAATATGTGGCCGCAGCCGGCACTGGCTATACGGCCAGCGCCGATGCCGTCGGCATGGCAGAAGCCTTCTTCATGAAGCCGACGCTGCTCGGTGAATACGCGCTGCTCAACCGCAGCGGACAGCTGCTGAATGCGGCGGCTACGGTCAACAGTGTTGCAGTGGCCGAAGCCACCAACACCGCCTCGCTGCGGCTCCTGGCCGATGGCGACACCACCGCCTATGTCGCCACGCCGCAATACGATGTGGCGCTGACTGCCGCGCAGATCGGCAGCTACCGAAACTTTGTGGATCCGCTGCTCAAGGCAGAGGTGTTCACGCTCGCCAATCCCGCCAACGGCCAGCGTCTCACCACCAATGGCACAGCTGCGCTGACGATGACGGCGGGTGATTCGGCGACACAGCGGTTCAAGCTGGAGGAAGTAACCGGTTGCGCGGCCTACCCCGAAGCCAGCAGCAATGCAGCCGGCGAAACCTTCAAGGGCACCACCAGCGATGGCCGCGTGCTGGGCATGGCGGACGTGCATGTCCACACCAGTTCCAGCACCTTTCTCGGCGGGGCCTTGTCGGGGCGCGTCTTCCACAAGTTCGGCGTCTTGCAGGCGATACCAAACTGCGATGCCGTCCACGGGCCGATGGGCAGCAAGGACGGTGTCGGCGCCGCATTTTTGAACGATACCAACGGCCACAACACCACCGGCTGGCCGACGCTGCCGGAATGGCCTTCGCGTGGGGCCTTGACCCACCGCGCCATCTACTGGAAGTGGATCGAGCGTGCCTGGCTGGGTGGCCTGCGCATCATGGTCAACGATGTGGTGGAAAACGCCACTCTCTGCGAGTTGCAAAGCAAGGCCAACGGCAATCTCGCGCAGGACTGCAACGAGATGAACTCGGCGCGCCGGCAGATCGGCACCATGTATGCGCTGCAGGACTACATCGACGCCCAGTACGGTGGTCGCGGCAAGGGCTTCCTGCAGATCGTGCTCGATCCTGCCGAAGCGCGCACGAAGATCGCCGACGGCAAGCTAGCGGTGGTGCTCGGCATCGAGATTTCCAACCTGTTCAACTGCCAGGTGAACTACAGCCCGTTGCGGCAGAAAGAGCCGCAGGAAGAAACCGGCAGCGGCGCACCGGAAAACGCCTACAGCTGCACGATGACCGAGACCGGCGCACCCAACGAGATCAAGACCCAGATGGAAGAGATGAAGGGCTTGGGCGTGCGCCAGCTCATCACGCTCCACGAGTTCGACAATGCCTTTGGCGGCAACGGCATTTTCGATGGCCTGGTGCTCAACCTCGGCAACCGCGAAAACGCCGGTGGCCTCCCCAGTGGCACCTCACCACCACTGCAATCGTCGTTCCCCACCGGCGAGTTCTGGACCACATACGACTGCCCGGTGGAGAACGTCACACCCGGTTTCTCCGGCTATCTCTGGGGCGACCAGGGCGGAGCCACCATGCAAAGCCTCGGTCCCTCGCCGCCGTTCTGTGTGTTCACCGGCCAGGGCGGTCGCCCCGGCGGTACCACGGCCTGCTATCCCACCACGCGCCAGTGCAATGCCCGCTGGCTCACACCCATCGGCCTCTACACCTACAAGAAGCTGATGGAGAACGGCTATATCTTCGACATCGACCATCTCGAATACGAGATGAAGACGCAGGCACTGGAACTTGCAGAAGCCCAGAATCCGGCCTACCCCTTTGTCTCGACACACGGCACTTTCGGTGGCACCAGCCTCGACCAGGGCGCGCGCATCCTAAAAAACGGCGGTTTCCTCTACCCCAGCATCGGCAGCATCAAAGGCTTCAAGGACGACATGGCCGAAACCCGCGCGCTGTCGGCAGGTGCAGGCAACAGCAATCTGTTCGCTTTCGGTTTCGGCACCGACACCGATGGGCTGTCAGGCCAGATGGCACCGCGCGGCACCATCGCGGCGGGCAAGGAAGTGAAGTATCCCTTCGTCCTGTTCAAGGGGGCGCCCTTCGATACCCTGCCGGACTTCGCCAGCATGGCTGGCGTGACTTTCAACCAGCCCGAAGAACGCAATGCCGCCGGCGCCGGCCGCACCTGGCACGAAGACATGGACGGCAACGCCCACTACGGGATGATGGCGGACATGGTGCAGGAGATGCGGCTGGAGGGCACGCCGCAGGACATGCGCGATCTCTTCAATTCTGCCGAGGGCTATCTGCGCACCTGGGAGAAGACGCTGGCATCGAGTGCGGCGATCAATGCCAAGGGCATCGTCACGCCGATGGGCGTTCTGCGGCCTGCGCCGGCACCACCCTAGATGCTGCCGGTGCCCTGAGTCGCCCAAGGGGCGGATGCATCGGGCACAAGTCGATGCATCCGCCGGTCGGCGACCCTGCACCGCTGGGCTGTGCGTGGCTCGATGTGCAAGGGATGGGGCCGTAGAGGTCTGTGCCGCTTCGTCATCCTGGAGATCGACCATGAACCCCCTACGCCGCCGCACGATCTATCGCATATCCCACGACACTGGCCTGTCTGCACGCAAGATCGTGCGCGAATGTCGCGGTCTGCACGCCGCCGACATCGCGCGCCGCTATGGCGTGCTCAACAAGCCAGCACGTTGCGGCTAGACCCATTCTCAAAAGCTTTGTCGAGTTGAGGCGACCTCGTCCCTCAAAGCCAACAAGACAAGATTTTTTGAGAAAGTGTCTAGCGTGCTTTTGATTCAAAAGGAACGCCGCAAGATATGCGTGATCTCTTCAACTCTGCTGAGGCGTACTTGCTGACCTGGGAGAAGATGCTGGCGTCGAGTGCAGCGATCAATGCCAAGGGCATCGTCACGACGGATGGCATCCTACGACCGGCGCCATCTGCCGGCCCACTGCCAGTGCCAGTGTCGCCCTGATTTGATTCGCTGCCTTGTGACGCCGTGGCGATGCGGTGAATCACATCGGCTTTTTCAGGGTGCGGCAGGCACTTCGTCCTGCCACTGCTTCATCCAGTCACGGGAAGCGAGCTTCACAAAATCCTGCTGCGGTTCGACAAACCAGCGGTCACGCAGCGGCTGGCCGCGCGCCGTGCGTTCCGATGCCGTCGCATTGGCGCGCTGCTCAAAGGCCTCGCAGGACTCGGCTGGCAGGGCCATGAGGGTCTTGAGGATGTCATCGGCACTGTCCACCTCAACCTGCACCATGCGACGTAACAGCTCCCAGTTGGCGTCTTCCCACTCGGCATAGCGTTTTTGCAAGGCCGCGCTGGCCTTGCTGCGATCCAGCCAGTTGGGCATGAGGTACTGCACATGCACGGCCACGCGCAGCCGTTTCAACTTGCACTGGCCTTCGCCTTCCGGTCTGGTGTCCCAATCCCAGAACATCCGGTAATTGGTAAAGCTGTGGTAGATGGCCACTCGCCCGCTCGCGGCATCCGGCATTTTCGCCAGCGTGTTGGCCTCGATCGAAGCCAGCAGGCTCGCCGCCGTGGTGCCGATGACGGAATAGGCGATTTGCTCGCAATCGCCGATGAACTGGCTTTGCAGCGTGCGCTGGGCATCGCAGGGGCCGCCGAGCTTGGTTTGCTCATTCAGCGTCACCGTCGCCGCCTCATTGAGTTGCCAGCCGTGATAGGCGAAGCCGATGTGGATGAGCGAACCCACCAGCGCCAGCGCCCATTCTGGTGAAAGCCAAGCGCTGACTCTGTGTGCCGCCGCCGGCAGTGGCTCGATGAGCGGGACGACCTCGGTGCGCGTCGGGTGTTGCAGCAGCGCTGCAAAGTCGAGCTTTGCCAACTCGAACTGGCCGCGCCAGTCGCCATCCCGCCTGACTTGCTCGGGCAGCTGCGCCTGCGACTGCACGGGCGGCAGTGGGCTGCCCAGGCATTCCAGCGCGATGAACTGCCTGGCCTTGGGGCTACGGGTAACGAGGAACTCGCTGCAAGGAAACCGCTGCTGCGCAGCCGCCTCGGCGAATGCCCTGCCCTGCACCAGCAGGGTCCGGCCATCTTTGAGCCAGATCAGGAAAGTCGGTTCCGCATCGCCCTCTTCGCCTTCTGCAATGCGAATGGCCTGCTGCGCCTGAAAGCGGTTGACCTCGCCCTGAGCGGCAACGATGTCTGCCCTCAGTGGTGCCGCTTTATGCCAGCGGCGACGCAGCGAGCGGATGAGTACGAACACTGCCCAGGTGGCAATCACACCATAGCCCGCAGTCTCGAAAGGCGCGAAGACATTCCAGTGGCCGCCACCGCCGATCTCGACCGGCGAAGCGGCATCGGATCGTCTGGCGATGAAATAGACGAGGGCTACAAAGGGCAAGGCCCAGATCAGCACGCCAAGCACCTGATGCCAGACCTGCGTGTGGAACGGCAATTGCCGGGATTGCAACTGCCCCAGCTCCAGTGCGGTGAGGCGTCGCTGTGTGATGGTGTGCATTCTGGCTCTGGCTTGGGGCTTATTCCATCAACTGCTTTCCGGCCGCATGGCCGGCTGGTGAGGCCTAACTTTCCGGCCCGCATGGCCGGCTGATGAGGCCTAACTTTCCGGCCGCATGGCCGGTTGAGAAGGTCTAACTTTCCGGCCGCATGGCCGGAAAGAGCAGCACATCGCGGATCGAGGCCGAGTCGGTGAGGAACATCACCAGGCGGTCAATGCCGATGCCTTCGCCTGCCGTTGGCGGCAGGCCGTATTCGAGTGCGCGAATGTAGTCGGCGTCGTAGAACATCGCCTCGTCGTCACCTGCATCCTTGGCATCCACCTGTGCCTTGAAGCGCGCAGCCTGGTCGTCGGCGTCGTTCAACTCGCTGAAGCCGTTGGCGACTTCGCGTCCGCCGAGAAAAAACTCGAAACGGTCAGTGACATCCGGGTTGTGGTCGTTGCGGCGTGCAAGCGGCGAGACTTCGGTGGGGTATGCGGTGATGAAGGTCGGGTCCATCAGTGTGGCTTCTACCGTCGCCTCAAACAGCTCCGTCAGCAGCTTGCCGGCGCCGTAGCTCGGCTGCGGATTTCCGCCCTTGGCCTTGACGGCTGGGCGCAGGTAGTCAGCATCGTTGAAGCGTGAGGCATCGAGATCGGGGTTCGCCTTCGCCACGGCTTCGGCCATCGTCCAGCGATTGAAGGGCTTTTCGAGATCGTATTCGCGGCCCTGATTGGTCAGCTGTGCTGAGCCATTCACGGCCAGCGCACAGTCGCGGATCAGGTTTTCGGTCAGATCCATCAGGTCGCGGTAGTCCGCGTAGGCCTGATAGAACTCCAGCATCGTGAACTCCGGATTGTGGCGTGTGCTCAAGCCCTCGTTGCGGAAGTTGCGGTTGATCTCGTAGACGCGCTCGAAATGGCCGACGACGAGGCGCTTGAGATACAGCTCCGGCGCGATGCGCAGAAACAGCTGGCGATCGAGCGCGTTGTGGTGCGTGGTGAAAGGCCGCGCGGTGGCACCACCCGGGATGGGCTGGAGCATCGGCGTCTCGACCTCCTGGAAGCCAAGCGTGTCGAGGAAGTTGCGGATGAAGCGGACGATCCTGGTGCGCTTCTCGAACACCGCCTTGGCATCAGGGTTCATGATGAGATCGACATAGCGCTGTCGGTAGCGCACCTCGATGTCGGTCAAGCCCGCATGCTTCTCTGGCAAGGGGCGCAGCCCCTTGACGAGCAGCTCCAGCGAATCAGCCCAGATCGACAGCTCACCCGCCTTGGTCTTGAACACCCTGCCCTTCACACCCAGGATGTCGCCCATGTCGCAGGTCTTGAATAGCTCGTAGGCAGCTTCGCCGAGCGAGTCGATCTTGCAGAAAATCTGGATGCGGCCGGAGGAATCCTGCAAGGTGCCGAAGCTCGCCTTGCCCATCACCCGCTTGAGCATCAGGCGGCCGGCAATGGCGGCGCGGCTGCCGAGGGCTTCAAGTGCTGCCGTCTCCACCTCGCCGAACTGGCCGTGCAGATCGCCCGCCAAGGCATCGCGGCGAAAGTGGTTGGGGTAGGCATTGCCCTGTGCGCGCAACGCTTCGAGCTTGGCACGACGGCCGGCAATGACCTGGTTTTCGTCGACTGCGGGTGCAACGTCTGGGGTGTCCGGGGCTGATTTAGGCTCGCTCATGCTTAGAGTCCTTGCTTGAGGCTGGCTTCGATGAAGGGATTGAGATGGCCATCGAGCACGCGCTGCGTATCGGCGATTTCAACGCCCGTGCGCAGGTCCTTGATGCGGGATTGATCCAGCACATAACTGCGGATCTGGTTGCCCCATTCGATGTCGCTCTTGGCGTCCTCCACCTTCTGCTTTTCGGTGTTGCGCTCCTGCAAGGCACGTTCATAGAGCTTGGATTTCAGCATCTTCATCGCCGAGTCGCGGTTGGCATGCTGGCTGCGCTGGGTCTGGCAGGCGACGACAATCCCCGAAGGTTTGTGAGTGATGCGAATCGCCGATTCGGTCTTGTTGACGTGCTGGCCGCCCGCGCCGCTGCTGCGGTAAGTCACGGCTTCGAGATCAGCCGGATTGATGTCGATCTCGATGTTGTCGTCGACCTCAGGGCTGACGTACACGCCGGCAAAGCTGGTGTGGCGACGGCCACCGCTATCAAAGGGAGATTTGCGCACCAAGCGATGCACGCCGGTCTCGGTACGCAGCCAGCCGTAGGCGTAGGCACCGGTCACCGAAAACGAAGCGCCCTTGATCCCCGCGACTTCGCCATCGCTGACTTCCAGCAGCTCGTATTTGAAGCCGTTCTGGTCGCACCACTTGAGATACATGCGGAGCAGCATGTTCGCCCAGTCCTGCCCCTCGGTGCCGCCTGCGCCGGACTGGATATCGACGTAGCAGTTGGAGTTGTCCATCTCGCCCGAAAACATGCGCTTGAACTCCATGTCGTCGGCGAGCTTGCCAAGCGCAATCACGTCGCGCGCGATCTCGGCGATGGTGACAGTGTCAGCTTCGGCCTCGGCCATCTCGAGCAGATCGGTGGCATCGGCAAGGCCTGAAGCCGCGCGCTCCAGTGGTTGGATGATGTCTTCCAGCTTGGCCCGCTCGCGGCCCATCTCCTGCGCCTTGGCGGGGTTGCTCCAGATCGCGCCAGTCTCCAGTTCAGCATTGACTTCGACCAGCCGATCCTTCTTGTTGGCGTAGTCAAAGATAGCCCCGCAGCGCGTCGAAACGCGTCTGCAGGGCTGTCACCTCTTCTCGTATTTTGTTCGGTTCCATGATCGGATCGCTCAAAGGGGCGCGGAGTATAGGTGGCGGCAGGATGGGAGGCCACGCAGGTTGTGCGCCAACCGGGCTAAATGTTAAAACTCATGCCGGAGAACGGCCCGCAATGAAGCACTTGCAGTCCGTATTCAAAAAATGACAGCCCAAAACACCCCAACATGAAAGGGACGCCCATGACATACCGCCTCGGCACGCTCGGCCTCATCGCCGCGATGGTGCTTTCCCTGCCCAGTTACGCACAGGATGAAGAGCCTGTAGAGGGCAGCACCGAAGCGCCCAGCGGCGTCAAGGCCAAGCTCGCCCGAAAGCTGTACGTGTCGCCGATGGGCAACTATCTGCGCGCCGCCAATGCACGCGGCACCGAGGACGGCTTCGGCGGCTCGATTACCGTCGGCAAGAGCATCACCAACGGCCTCAACCTGGAACTCATCGGTCAGTATCTGATCGCCGACCCCAAGAGCGGCAGCGGCACGGCCAAGCTCACCGGTGTGGGCATTGGCGCGATGGTGTTCCCCTCGTCCTACCTGCCCGACCTCTATGTGCCGATCAGCCTCATGCGCGGCCAGGTCAAGGACAACCCGGGCCCGATCCCGGATTACAGCACCACTTTCTTCGACATCGGCCTGGGCTATCTCATCGGCTTGACCGATGCCGGCACCTCGATCCGTGCCCAGGTCACCTACCGCATTGACGCCCACGGCCGCGAACGGGCTGGCGTGCACACCGGCGAGCGCAAGGCCTTCTACGAGGGCGTTGCGGGCCTGGGCCTGCTGATCCCGCTTGGTACCGTTGCCCCCGTGGCCGAGCCCGCCCCGGTGGAAGAAGCGCCTGCTGAAATCGTGCCTGTGGTCGCCGCCGACAGCGACAACGATGGCGTGCCGGACGACCGCGACCAGTGCCCGGATACCCCGGCTGGCGCCGTCGTCGATGAAAACGGCTGCCCTGCCCCCGAAGCCGCGCCCGAACCAGCTCCGGCTGCCGACTGCATCCCACCCGGCCCCGGCGAGCCGGTCGATCTCAATGGTTGCAAGGCCGGCGATGCCATCGTGCTACGCGGCGTCAATTTCGACCTCGACTCCGCACGCCTCGAGCCCAACTCCAAGTTCATCCTCGATGGCGTCGCCGATGCGCTGCTGGCACAAACCGGCATCACGGCCGAGATCGGCGGCTATACCAGCTCCGAAGGCAGCGATGCCCACAACCAGAAACTGTCGGAGGATCGCGCCGCATCGGTCATGGCCTATCTGGTCAGCCGTGGTGTGGCAGCCGATCGCCTGACCAACAAGGGTTATGGCGAAGCCTCACCCGTGGCCGACAACGCCACAGAGGAAGGCCGCGAGTTGAACCGCCGTGTCGAGTTGAAAGTGATGGGTTCCGCTGCCACCGCACCGGCAGCAGAGGCTGCACCGGCTGAAGCAGCACCTGCGGACGCTGCTCCGGCAGAGACTGAGGCTGCCGCCCCGGCGGAAGGTGAAACTGCGGCCCCGGCTGAGGGCGAAGCCACAGCAGCCGAAGCACCAGCGGAAACCCTGACCGACACACCTGCGGAAATACCGGCCGAAACCCCGGTGGAAGCACCCGCTGAAACCCCTGCAGAAACGCCGCCGGCGGAAGGTGAGCCCGCACCCGAAGTGCAGGATGCCCAACCCGTCCAGTAAGTCGCACGCAGCAACAAAAAAGCCCGCCGGAACTCAATCCCGGCGGGCTTTTTGCGTAGAGGCACTCTCAAAACAAATCGACGGAGCCTGCCTGCATCGAGGCTTGCAACACCGGCTTGTGCGGTGCCACCTGCCAGCCAATCACCTGACTCTCGGTCTGCCGCTTCCAGTTCTCCAGCGCCGGGCGTTTGGGCTCCAGGTCATCCGAGGGCGGCTCGGCCACCAAGCGGTGCAAGGTCTCGGCCTGCTCGGTCATCGCAGTCATGCGCTGCACGTTTTGCGCAGCAGCACCGATCGCCTGTGTCGAGATGTCCTCGAATTGCAGACAGCGCACTGCTTCGGCCACCGAGAGGCCAATCTCGCGGCTGGTGGATGACACCTCGCGCAGACCCTGTTCCATGTTGGTATTGAGCTGCTCCACTTGGCGCAGCAGTGCGCTGACCTCGTCCTTGGCCTTCACGCTCGCGCCCATGTCCTTGGTTGCCATGCCGCCGACGGTGTCGCGCACTTTGGCAACGGCATCCTTGCTGCTGCCAACCAGCTTGCGAATCTGTTCGTTGAAGTTGTTGCTGCGCTGGCTGAGGTTGCGCACCTCCTCGGCCACCACGGCAAAGCCGCGCCCGGCTTCACCAGCGCGCGCCGCTTCGATGGCCGCGTTGAGGGCGAGCAGATTGGTCTGGTCGGCAATCGACTTCACATCGCCCAAGAGTTCAAAGATCGCATCGAGGTGCTGCACCATCGCGTCGATATGACGCACGCTGGCGCTCGACTGCTGGCTCACCGAACTCAAGGTATCCACCAGCCCCTCCATCAAATTGCCGGCGAGCTGGGCGAAACGGCGCACATCGACATCGTCGTTGCCACCGCGCTGCACGATGCGGGCGACGACATTGGCCTGCGCCTGCGATTGCGCGTTCATGGCACTGAAGCTCTTTTGCAGCTGTGCGCAGGCATCGCGGATGAGCACGCGTACGCGTTCCAGCTCCTGCTGCACGCTATGAGCCTCGGTGCGGGTGGTACCGCAGACCTGCATCAGCACGCGATGCGGTTCGATCAGCGTCTGCGCATCGCGCTGGCTACGCTGGCGCTCCTGTCTTTGAAACCACCAGGCCGCATGGCCCCAAGCGCCGAGCATGGCGACGAGCACGGCCCAGGTGAGCGAGGGCGGCGCGCTGACGAGCTGCACCACGGTATGGGTGGCGGTGAGTGCCAGCGGCACCAGCAGGATTTTCTGGATCGGACTCATCGTGGTGCTGGACATGGTGTGGCCCTCTATGGGATGGCGCGTGGTCTTGTGCTTCGCTATCGGCAGCGAGACACAGGTCTTTAGGCAACTTTTTGCATAGCGCTGCCAGCGGCAAGCCGCAGCAGCTGGTCGGCAATCTGGGGCAAAGGCAGAATCTGTTCGGCAGCCCCGATCCTGTACGCGGCACCGGGCATGCCCCAGACCACGCTGGTCGCCTCATCCTGCACCAACGTGCGGGCACCGGCCTGGCGCATGGCAAGCAGACCGCGTGCCCCGTCCTCACCCATGCCGGTAAGCACCGCGCCGACCGCATTGCCGCCCACCCACTCCGCGACCGAGCGGAACAACACGTTGCAGCTGGGGCGCTGGAAGCAGTCCGGCACGTCATCGGTGAGCCGGCACATGTAGCGTGCGCCGCTCTTCACCACGGTCAGGTGACGGCCGCCCGGTGCGATATAGGCATGACCCGGCACGATCTGCGCACCGTCCTCGGCCTCGAACACGGTCATCGCAGAGCTGCGGTTCATGCGCTCGGCAAAGGGGCGCGAAAACAGGGCGGGAATGTGCTGGGCGATGACGATGGCGGGCGCATCCGCCGGCATCCGCATCAGCACTTCCTTCACCGCCTCGGTGCCGCCCGTGGAGCTGCCGATCGCGATGATTTTTTCGGTGGTGCCGAACAAGCGCCGCTTGGCCGGCGCGGCAGCCGTTGTAGGGTTGGCCGCGCATGCGCCCTTGGCAAACACCTTGGCACGGGCCACGGCCTTGAGCTTGTGGCGTAGTTCTTCGGCGTTTTCGATCAGGCCGGACTTCACGTCGATCTTCGGTTTGGTGACAAAGTCCACCGCACCGAGTTCGAGGGCTTGCAACGTCACTTCCGCACCACGCTCGGTGAGGCTCGACACCATCAATACCGGCAGCGGGCGCAGCCGCATCAGGTTTTCGAGAAAGGTCAGACCATCCATGCGCGGCATCTCGACGTCGAGCGTCAGCACATCAGGATTCAGCAGCTT
>JAKFXK010000013.1 GCA_021731445.1 Nevskiaceae bacterium
CATGCGCAGCATGAACAGCGGGATGTTGATGGCCCCTGCCAGAGGCGAGGCGACTGCCTCGGTGGGCATGCGCACATCCAGCCATTTAGCGTTGCCACTGTCGATCTCTTTTTTCGCGTCGGCGAACTTGATCCGGCGTGCCAGCGGCTCATTGAGCAGCGAACGGAAATCGGCCTTGGCGAGGCGGGTCAGCTTGCCGTAGGTCAACAGGGTGACGCTGGCATTGCGCGGTGCTTCGGAGATCAGCGCCTCTTCGCCAAAGCAGGAGCCCGCTTCGAGCTCGGCCAGGCGCACCGGCTTGCCGTTGGGCACTTCGCGGGTGACGACACAGCGGCCTTCGATCACGACATAAAAATAATCGCCCGGCTCACCCTGTCTCACCACCACATGGCCAGCCTCGTAGTTGACCTGCTCCATGCGCATGAACATGGCTTGCAGGTTGGCGGGCGGCACGGCCTGGAAAGTGGGCATCTGCAGCAGCCGCGCCATCCAGTCGCCGCTGGTGTCGTCGTCGGCGCCGAGTTCGTCCACCTCGAAGCTGCCGGTCTGGTCCCAGGTGAGCATCACATCTAGCAGGCTGGCATCGACGGCGAGGATGCGAGCGTTTTCGACCACCTTGGCTGCGACTTTGCGCGGGGCCTGATGGGCAAGCCGGTGCGCGGCGTCTGGCTCACCCCCACGCACCAGCGCCAGCACCTTGCCCTGCGCGTCTTCGAGCTGCACGGCCCCTTGCAGCACATACAGCGCGTTGGGCGCGTCCTCACCCACCTTGAACAGTGTGTGGCCTGCGGCGGCGTCGATTAGCGTCGCCTTCTTGGCGAGCGTGGCCTGGCTTTCGGCCTTCAGTGCGTTGATCGGCACCAGTGTGGCAAAAAGAGTAGTGCTGACCGCCTCCGCCATTGCAATATCCTTATTCGCTTGATCGGCATGCAAGATACCACGCGGGCCATGCGGTTCCGCTATTGCAGCAGGCGACGCGCGCCAGCGAAGCGCTGCGAAAAATACGGGATGCCGAGCTTAACCGCGCGGATCGCCCCACCGCTCGAAGGCGCATGGATGCCCTCGCCATCGCCGAGGTAGAACACCACATGGCTGGGTGCGCCGCGGGCGACGTCGAGCCGGTAGAAAAACAGGTCACCCGGCCTGGCGCTTTCCGCTGCAACCGACTGGCCAGCGGCGAATAGCGTGGCAGTGGTACGCGGTGTGCTGGCGCCACCTGCGCGATAGGCATAGCGCACAAGGCCGGAGCAGTCGAAGGCATCCGGCCCATTGCCGCCGTAGAGGTAAGGCTTGCCAACCTGTGCAAAGGCAGTCATCACGATCTGGTCGCGATCACCCGTGAGCAGAGGCTGATCCGGGGGCGGATCGGCGCGCGGCCTGCTGCTGACCGGTGCTGGTACTGCAGGGCTTGATATGGGAGCGCGATTTTCGCAACCGGCGAGCAGTGCCAGCAGCACGAGCGTCGCCGCGCTTGACTTCATGCCATCGGTGCGGTGTTCACCATCGAGGGACGCTCTGCGAACACGGCATACCAAGCAGCCAGCGCTGGACGACCTTGGCGCCAGTCGAACGTGCCGAAACGGAAATCGAGATAGCCCAGTGCACAGGCCACGGCGATCTCGACCACGCTGGGCACTTCCGGCAGCAGCTCTGATGCCTCCTGTTCGAGCGCATCCAAGCTGCGGGCGATGGCCGCCTGTTTGCGCGTGATCCAGGCAGGCGATTGCTCGCTCGCCGGGCGACGGCTTTCGAGCAGTACCGAGACCGCAGCCTCGGTGAGGCCATCGGCCAGGTTCAGGCGCTTGAGCTTGGCCCAGCGCGCGCTGCCGCGCGGCAGCGAGGTCAGTGTGCCGCCACGCGTCTGCAAGTACTCGATGATGAGATCGGAGCCGGGCAGGGCATCGCCCTTGTCGGTGATCAGTGCAGGCACCTGGCCGAGCGGATTGGCAGCGAGAAAGGCAGGCTCATCGGCCGACCAGTCGGTGAAAACTTCTTCTACCAGGCCTTCCAGACCCAGTTCGAGCAGCGTGACGCGCACCTTGCGAACGAAAGGTGAAGTCTTGGAGCTGAACAATTTCATCTTCATGCGATTTTGTTTTCTTCTTGAGTTGAATCCCTTGAGACAAGCGTACGCGATTACGCCCGCAACGTGCCATCGTCACGCTGCGGGCGTATAAAAAGTTTTCTGTTAGCCGCCGCTGAGCTTGTCGAGATAACGCTCGGCATCGAGTGCCGCCTGGCAGCCGGTGCCGGCACTGGTGATGGCCTGCCGGTAGACATGATCCTGCACATCACCGGCGGCGAACACACCCTGCACGCTGGTCGCTGTCGCATCGCCGGCCGAGCCACTTTTGACCGTGATGTACCCGCCCTGCATGTCGAGCTGGCCCTCGAACAGAGCCGTGTTGGGCGAGTGGCCGATGGCGATGAACACGCCCTTGAGGTCAATGCTGCGGGTCGAGCCGTCCACCACGTTCTTCACCCGCATGGCGGTGACACCAGTCGCATCGCCCAGCACCTCGTCGAGCGAAGAGTTCCAGATGATCTCCACCTTGCCTTCAGCGGCTTTCTTGAACAGCTTGTCGTGCAAAATCTTCTCGCCCTTGAACTTGTCGCGGCGGTGCACGATGGTGACTTTCTTAGCGATGTTGGCGAGATACAGCGCCTCTTCGACCGCGGTGTTGCCGCCGCCGATCACGGCGACCTCCTGGCCTTTGTAGAAGAAACCATCGCAGGTCGCGCAGGCCGATACACCCTTGCCACGGAACAGCTGCTCGGACTCGATGCCGAGGTATTTCGCCGAGGCCCCGGTGGCAATGATGAGCGCATCGCAGGTATAGACACCTTGGTCGCCGGTCAGCGTGAAGGGCCTGGCCTTTACATCGACGGTGTGGATGTGGTCGTAGATCATCTGCGTATCGAAGCGCTCGGCGTGCTTGGCCATGCGCGACATCAGGTCGGGGCCCATCAGGCCATGCACATCGCCTGGCCAGTTATCCACTTCGGTGGTGGTCATCAGCTGGCCGCCGACTTCGAGGCCGGTAATCATCACAGGCTTCAAATTGGCGCGCGCGGCATAGACGGCGGCGGTGTAGCCCGCCGGGCCGGAACCGAGGATGACGAGGCGGTGATGCTGGGTGGACATGGGAACTCCTGCAAGAATCGGGAAACAAAAAGGCGTCCGGCCCGTGTGACCGGACGCCTTCGTCGTGATTACAGCTTGGCGGCGTTTTCAGCGAGGTATTTGGCAACGCCTTCTGGTGTTGCCGTCATGCCCTTGTCGCCTTTCTTCCAGCCTGCGGGGCAGACTTCGCCGTGCGCCTCGTGGAATTGCAGGGCATCGACCAGACGCAGCAACTCGTCCACTTCGCGGCCCAGCGGCAGATTGTTGACGACTTGGTGCTGCACGATGCCTTCCTTGTCGATCAAAAAGCTGGCACGGAAGGCCACTCCATCCTGATGCTCGACGCCATAGGCGCGCACGATCTCGTGGTTGACGTCGGCCACCATCGGGAAGCCGATTTCGCCGATGCCGCCCTTGTTGACTGGCGTGTTGCGCCAGGCGTGATGGGTGAACTGACTGTCGATGGAGACGCCGAGTAGCTGCACACCCTTATCCTCGAAAGCCTTGCGGCGGTGTTCGTGGGCGATGATCTCGCTGGGGCAGACGAAGGTGAAGTCCAGCGGCCAGAAGAACAGGGCGACGTACTTCTTGCCCTTGAAATCGGAGAGCTTCAGCTCGCCGAGTGAGCCATCGCCGAGCACGGCAGCGGCCTTGAAATCGGGGGCGGGACGGTTGACGAGTACGCTCATGTTGGGTTCCTTGATGAGATGGGATGCGGGGCGCAGTCTAGGTAGGAGGTGTGGGCCGGTCAAAGCAAGGCTGGCAATGCATGAAATAGGAAATGGCTATGGCTTGCCGCCCAAACTGTGCTTGGCACAGAGATGTGCCAACAGAAAGCGATCGCGTAAGCGATTGATTTCTGGGAGCGTAGAAAAGCCGCGCCTTTTCGCAGCGACTTGAAAAAGGCCATGGATGGCCTTTTTCAACAAACTACTAGAGGGCGCGTGTCATACACTGCCGCTCCCCATGACGAAACTGTAGATGACATGAGCGAAACCGTTCGCCGTCCCCTGATCGCGCGCTTCTTCAACGGCCTCTGGAGCCTGATTGTCTGGGGCTACCGCCTCATCGTCATTGCCATGCTGTGCATCTCGCTGACGCTGGTATGGCTGGCCTGGGGCGGCAAGCGCGCCACCACGATCGAGAACAATGTGGCGCTGGTGATCGCCCCCAGCGGCGAACTGGTGGAGCAGATGGATCAGGACCCGGCGCAGCAGTTCGCCGAAGAGTTCAACGGTGAACCACCGTCGCAGACGGTGCTGCGCGACCTCATCGAGGCGCTCGACCAGGCCAGCGAGGATGCGCGCATCCCCGCTGCGGTCATCAAGCTCGACAACCTGGAGGGTGCAGGCCTGGCACAGCTGGAAGAACTCAATGCCGCCATCCAGCGTTTCCGCGCTACTGGCAAGACCGTGCACGCCTATTCGCCCAGTTATGCGCAAGGCGCGTATTTCGTCGCCGCCCATGCCGATGACATTTCTGTCGATCCCTTCGGCGGCGTCGATCTCGAGGGGCTTTCGAGCTATCAGAACTACTTCAAGGATGCGCTCGACAAACTCGGCGTGACGGTGAATGTGTTCCGGGTCGGCGAGTACAAGTCCGCCGTCGAACCGTTCTTGCGCAATGACATGTCGGAAGAGGCCAAGGCCGCCAACCGCGAGTGGCTGGGCGATCTCTGGACACGCTACGGCGCCGAGGCCGGTGCCGCCCGCAAGCTGCCGGGGGATGCAATCAACCAATACGTGAACAATCTCGCCAGCGGCATGGAGCAGGCCAATGGCGATGCCGCGCAACTCGCACTCAGCAGCAAGCTGGTGACGCATGTCGAGACGCTTGCAGACTTCCGCAAGCGGCTCTCTGCCCAAGTAGGCGAGGACGACGAGATCGGCAGCTTCCGCCAGGTCTGGTATGGCGACTACCTCTCGGCCCAGCGCTTGGCCCGGCAGGGCGAAAAACTGACCAAGGCGGATCAGCCGCGCATTGCACTGGTCGTGGTGCAGGGCGAGATCGTCGACGGCATGGGCGAGCCGGGTCAGGCTGGCGGCGACATCGTCTACGACCTGCTCGACGAGGCGCGCCGGGATGAGGGTGTAGCCGCAGTCGTGCTGCGGGTCAATTCGCCGGGCGGCAGCGTGTTCGCCTCCGAACAGATCCGCCGCGCCGTGCAGGCCCTGCGCGCCGAGGGCAAGCCGGTGGTGGCCTCGATGTCGAGTGTCGCGGCCAGCGGCGGCTACTGGGTCAGCATGGCTGCCGACCACATCATGGCGCATGAGAGCACCATCACCGGCTCTATCGGCATTTTCGGGCTGATCCCGACCATCGAAGGTCCGCTGGAAAAGCTCGGCATCCATACCGACGGGGTTGGCACCACACCGCTTGCGGGTGCCTTTCGCATCGACAAACCGCTGAATGCCGATATCGGCCGCATCGTGCAGTCGAGCATCGACAAGGGCTATCGGGACTTCATCAATGGCGTCGCTGCGGGTCGTGGACTGAAACCGGAAGAGGTGGACAAGATTGCGCGTGGCCGTGTCTGGAGCGGCCTTAAAGCCAAGGAGCTGGGGCTGGTGGACAGCTTTGGCGGGCTGGATGCGGCCGTGAAAAAAGCCGCCGAGCTCGCCGAGCTTGCGGAAGGCGGCTACCGGCTGGATGAGCTGCGGCCCGAGGCGGCCTCGCCCCTGAAGATGCTCGCACAGTTGCTGGGACAAGGCGCAATCAGGCTTGGTGCGATGGGCGAGCTGAAAACACTGCTGGCGCAGCTTAAACAAGTGCGTGAGCTGCGCCACTTCATCGGCTGGATGAACGACCCAAATGGAGCCTATGTCCGCTGCTTTTGCACCATGCAGTTGACCGGCCGTCGCAGCCTGCTTCCCTAAAGCGGATCCCAAGGGTATGGATGCCGATTCACTCCCCTACGCCGATCTCAACGGTGCCCGCTTGCGCTACCTGGACAGGGGCAATGGCCCCTGCCTGCTGCTGGTCCATGGTCTTGGCGCTAGCCACACCGACTGGCAGAAGCAGTTCGATTTCTTCGCGCGCGTGTTCCGCGTCATCGTGCCCGACTTGCGCGGCCACGGCGATAGTGAGAGCGAGGGGCCTTACAACGTGGATCGCCTGGCCACCGACCTCGCACAGCTCATGGATGTGCTCAAGATCGGTGCCTTTTTTGTCATTGGTCATTCGATGGGCGGCGCGGTGGCGATGCAGCTGGCCCTCTACAAGCCCGAACGGGTCATGAAACTGGTGCTGGCCGATACGCTGCCCAGCTTCGTGCCCAATACCCTCCGCAAACGGCTGATGTTGTGGACGCGGCTGGCCACCATGCGCCTGCTGGGGCCGGAGGCGATAGCCAAGCGCATGGCCCAGCAGATGTTCCCGAACCCGGAGCAGGAAGCCTTGCGCGAGCTATTGCTGCTGCGTACCAACCGCACCCCCAAAAAGGTTTATCTGACACTGTTGAAATCGCTGTCCAAATGGACGGTGGCTGATCGCTTGAGCTGGCTCACCATGCCGGTGTTCGTAGTCGTGGGGGAGCTCGACTATTTTCTGCCCGAAGAGGCCCAGGCCTTCGCCGACACGCTACCCGATGGCCGCTGCCGCATCATCGAGGGCGCACATCACCATCTGCCGCTTGAAAAGCCGGAAGACTTCAACCGCATCACCATGGATTTCCTGATGCCCGGCAGCCATATCGCCGCAGCCAAGGGCGAAGCCCGGCTCAACTGGCTGCGCATCGACACCGCCGCGCAGAAAAAAATCGACGTGCAGGCATTGCTGAAGCCCAAATAGGGCAATCAGGGCAGGATGCGCATCGACAGGTCAATCGCGCGTACATGCTTGGTGAGGCTGCCCACCGAGATGCGATCCACGCCCAGCTCCGCGATACGCCGCACACTCTGTAGCGTCGCGCCGCCTGAGTATTCGAGGATAGTCTTGCCGCCCCGCGCCCGGTGTTCGCGGGTGAGCCGCACCGCCTCGCGGATCTCCACATCTGGCAACTCGTCGATCAGCAGCAGGTCGACGTTCTCGGCCAGCGCAGTGTGGGCCTCGTCCAGGTTTTCAGCTTCGGTCATCAACGGCACGGCCGCATTCAAGGCGCGTGCCGCCGAGAGTGCGGCAGCGATGCCGCCAGTGGCGGCGATATGGTTTTCCTTGATCAGGATGCCGTCGTAGAGACCGATGCGGTGATTCACCCCGCCGCCGCAGAGCACCGCGTATTTCTGTGCCGTGCGCAAACCCGGCAGGGTCTTGCGGGTATCGGCGATGGCGCAGCCGGTACCGGCCACGGCGTCGACGTACTGCGCGACGGTGGTCGCCGTGCCAGACAGCGTCTGCAGGAAATTGAGCGCGCAGCGCTCGCCCGTGAGCAATGCGCGGGCGGGGCCTTGCAGCGTGAAGAGCACGGCATCGGCTGCTGCCCGTCCGCCTTCCTGCACTTGCCATTGCAGCTGCATCGACGGATCCAGCTGGCGAAAGACTTCATCCACCCAGGGCCTGCCGCAGACCACAGCCGCCTCGCGGGTGATGACACGGGCTTTTGCAGACCCGTTGGGTGAGAGCAGGGCGGTCCAGTCCGCATTGCCCACATCCTCGGCAAGTGCGGCGCGGACAACCTCGGCGATATTGCCGACATAGGCGGGTAGAGTCTGGACGGGCATGGGGCAGCTTAGGCGATGAGCAGAAATTCCAGCAGCGCCATCTGCCCCCACAGCCGGTTTTCAGCTTCGTCCCAGACCACCGATTGCGGGCCGTCGATGACCTCGGCAGTAACCTCCTCGCCGCGATGCGCGGGCAGGCAGTGCTGGAACAATGCATCCGGCTTGGCCAGCGCCATCAGCCCGGCGTTGACGGTAAAGGACGCGAAGGCAGCGATGCGCCGGCCCGTTTCCTGCTCCTGCCCCATGCTGGTCCAAGTGTCGGTGATGACAATGTCCGCAGCGTTGGCGGCGAGTGTGGCACTGCCTGTCAGTTCCACCGCGCTGCCTGCCTGGGTCAGCAGTGTGCTGTCAGGCTCGAAGCCCTTTGGACAGGCGATGCGCAGGGTGAAGCCGAGCAGCCGGGCGGCTTCGATCCAGGAGTGGCAGACGTTGTTGCCATCGCCGATCCACGCCGCCACCTTGCCTGCCACCGGGCCGCGATGCTCGATCCAGGTTTGCAGGTCGGCCAGCAGCTGACAGGGATGGTGCAAATCAGACAGGCCATTGATGACAGGCACGCTCGAATACCTGGCCAGCTCTTCCTGATCCGCCTGCGAGTCATTGCGGATCATCACCGCGTCGACCATGCGGCTGAGCACCCTGGCGGTATCGGCGATGGGTTCCTTGCGTCCGATCTGCAGGGCGGCATCATGCAGGTACAGCGCATGCCCGCCGAACTTCGCCATGCCCGCCTCGAAGCTGACGCGCGTGCGTGTCGAGTTCTTGGTGAAGATCATCGCCAGCGTCTTGCCGACGAAGGGACGCGGCAGGATCGCTTTGTGCGCCTTGAGTGCCATTGCACGGGCGATGACCTGCTGCAATTCGGCAGCGGAGAGATCGGACAACTTCAGGAAGTGACGCGACGTCGTCAAAGTTCACCGTATCCAACGGGGCCTGACGGCCCCGCATTTGTTTTGAGCACGATGCAAATCCTTCAACCCAGATTCTTCTCGGCGAACTCCCAGTTGCATAGCGCCCAGAAGTGTTCGAGGTAACTGGGACGCGCATTGCGGTAATCAATGTAGTAGGCGTGCTCCCAGACATCGCAGGTGAGCAGCGGCGTCTGGCCATTGGTCATCGGGTTGCCGGCGCCCTGGGTCGAGACGATGGCGAGCGAGCCATCGGCGTTCTGCACCAGCCAGGCCCAGCCGGAGCCAAAGGTATTGATGGCGGCCTCTGTGAACGCTTTCTTAAAATCTTCGACGCCGCCGAAGGTCTTGACCAGCGCATCGCTGAGCTTCTTGCCGGGCGGCGCCTGCTTCGGCGTCAGGCAGTGCCAGAAGAACGTGTGGTTCCAGATCTGCGCCACGTTGTTGAAGATCTTGCCGGAGGATTTCTTGATGACCTCTTCCATGCTCATCGATTCGAACTCGGTGCCAGCGACCAGCTTGTTGGCGTTGTCGACGTAGGCCTTGTGGTGTTTGGCGTAGTGGTAGTCGAAAGTCTCGGCTGACATGTGCGGCACGAGTGCATCTTTGGCGTAGGGGAGTTCGGGAAGGGTATAGGCCATGAGCGTGTCCTTTTTGCTGGGAAAGTGCCTTGCAGACAACAAAAATCGGGGGAGGCGAACCATAGGTCAGCCGCCAGCCAAGTTCAACCACGCACCTGAATGCCAGGGAGCGGCAGCCGCATCTTCAGGCGTGCCTCGCGTTCGCATCGGCACGCGTATAATCCGCGCCCTTCAAATGGCCTTTTGCAGAATGGGCCATATCCCCCAAGGTCAGGAGCAGATGATGGACGCTTTGGAGCGCATCAAACAGCAGGTCACGCAGAACCCGGTCATCCTCTACATGAAAGGCACGCCGGATTTCCCCCAGTGCGGTTTTTCGGGTCGCACAGTGCAAGCGCTCAATGCCTGTGGCGTGGAATACGCTTTCGTCAACATCTACGAGGATGAAGAGATCTACCGCGCGCTGCCCAAGTTCGCCAACTGGCCAACCTTCCCGCAGCTCTACCTCAAGGGGGAGCTGATTGGTGGCTGTGACATCACGCTTGATCTTTATCAAAGCGGCGAGCTGAAGAAAATGCTGGAAGAGGCGGTTGGTAAGAAGGCTGCCTGAGAGCTGCATCATCGTTCAACGCCCGCCTTGTGCGGGCGTTTTTATTGGCGCACTGCAATGATGGGACAGATGGATTTTTCCCTGCATCCAGTGACATGAAATCGACGTAACATTGCCACGCGCAAGACATCTTGGTCCGAGCTTTTTGTCAGGCGCATCCGCGCATGATTTCAAGTTGTCCAGATATATCCATCATTCTTACAAGTTTTTGCGAGACCTCTATGCAATTTATCTCTCTCCTGCGCTTGTCGCTGCCGAGTCCCGCATTGGCACTCGGCGTTTCTGCCGCTGCCGTGGCGGCTTTGCTGTCCACCCCCATTCCCAGCCAGCTGCACCGCGATGCACAGGGCACGGCAGCTTTCGGCTGCCCGGCAGGATATGAATTGCGCGACCCGGTCGCCATCGCCCGCGAGTTCCGTCCCGCATTGACGGATCGGGCTGCAGGGATGATCCGCAGCCGCTACGGCGCAGAAGCCTGCGTGTGGCAGAAGCTGCCCGAATCCTTCCTCGAAGCCGGTAAATTGCAGCAGGCGCGCATAGAAGCCGTGGGCGAGATGCCCGCAGGACTCATGCGCCGTGCGGTGGAGCAGAAAAGTGCACTGATGGCCCGCCAGAAGGCGGTCGCCAATGCCGATGGCCAGTGGGTGGAATACGGCAAAGGTTCGCAGATTTTTGATGCCACCTACGAGGAAAGCTCTGGCAACGACGGCATCTATGACGTGATGGGCCGCGTCGATGACTTCGCCTACGACGCCAACAACAGGCGCCTGTTCGCAGCCGTGGGCAATGGCGGCATCTGGATGAGCGAGGCAGTCGGCGGCAATGTCGGCACGTTTGGTGATCTCTGGAAGCCCATCCACGGCGGTGGCAGTACCGGCCTGCCGACATTGGTCACGAGTGCGGTGGAATGGACGCCCGCTGCCGGCGGTGCCGATGGCCGCCTGATTGCATTGACCGGCGAACACACACAGGGCGGAAACTCCTACATCGGCCTGGGCGCTTATTACAGTGATGACCTCGGCAAAACCTGGAAACACTCCACTGGCGTGCCGGATGGTGCCTTCAGCTTCGTGCTGGCCGTGGATCAGTCCAATCCGATGCTGGTCTATGCCGCGACCGGCAAGGGTCTGTACCGCTCTACCGATGCGGGTGCCAACTTCACCAATGTCGCGCTGCCGGTTTCGCCGGAATGCGCGGGCAATACCACCAACCCGGTTTGCGGCTTCGCCAACTTCGTCACCGGCCTTGCGGTCAAGATGCCCGAAGGCGATGCCGACCCCGATTGCGCCAGTGGTTGTCCGGTGGTTGCATCGGTCGGCTACCGCGCGGGCAATCTGCCCTACAGCGATGGCACCGCACAGTCGCCCGGCAATGGTATCTACAGATCACCCAATGGCGAGCCGGGCAGCTTCACGCGCATCACCAATTTTGCCCCCAGCGACCCGCTTACCGGGGTTCCAAGTCCGCTCGGCCTGCCTGCACAGGACCGTTTGGGCCGTATCGAGATGGGCGCTGCCACGGGTGCGGATCAGGACAAGAACTTCATCTACGCATTGATCCAGGATGCGCGGCTGTTCAACGGTACCAGTGGCCCGGTGCTGGACTCCGAAGTCAACCAGGGCGCACAGCTGCCCATCGAATGCGCCGACGTGCCGGATGGCGACCCGCGCTTCATCTGCGAGCTGACGGCAGAGGGTGTCAGCCCCACCTCGTTCAATGGTGTCTATGTCTCCGGCGACTTTGGCAAGACCTGGACACGCATGGCCGATGACGCCGAGCTGCTGGCCACCTCGCCAGCCAACGGGTCTTCGCTCTCCACTACGGCTGCCTTGGGTGTTGGTCCGGGCGTACAGTCCTGGTACGACCAGTGGATCGAAGTGGATCCCACTCAAACAGACCCGGTGACGGGCGCACCGACGCGCATTGCCTTCGGCCTTGAGGAAATCTGGACCAACGCGGCGCAAGTCCCGCAGGATGGCGTTGCGCAGGCAGCGGGTCCGGCCGACTTCAAAGTCATCGGCACCTACTTTGCCGGCAAGACCTGTGCCTTCCTGATCGGCAACGTCGATCCCGTTGGTACGCCGGCGTGTCCCACCAGCAGCACCTCGGTGGGCTTCGATCGTGTTACGACCCACCCTGACCAGCAGGGCGCGATCTTCATCCCGGACGATTCAAACGATGCGGGCGGTGTCTGGCTGTTTGCCGGCAACGACGGCGGTGTGCAGAAGCAGCTTTCTTCAGGCCCCACCGACCCCTTCACCAACGACGACTGGGCACCGGCCAATACCGGCTTCTACACCCTGCTCAACTACGGCATCTCGGTAGCCAAGGACGGCACGGTCTGGTACGGCCTGCAGGACAACACCTCCGGCAAGATCCTGCCGGATGACAGCCGCAAGCAAATTCGCATCTACATCGGCGACGGCATGTGGACGGCAGTGGATCCCGACAACAGCAATGTCGCCTATTACCAGACGCCGGGCCTGTCGTTGAACAAGACCACCGATGGTGGCGTGACCACCAGCTCGGCGGATGACTTCGATGTCGGCACGGCGCACTTTCTCGGCCCCTTCCACATGGACGATACCGATGCCCAGCATCTGGTGGCGGTTGGCACCAAGGTGGCGGTGACGGTGAACGGGGCCGACAGCTGGACGACGGTGTATGACCTCGGGGGCAACCCCGACGCGGGTGGTGCGCTGTTCCAGGCCCGCACCCGGCCACTGGATATCCACAAGGCGTTCATCTATGCCGGCGCCTGTGCGCCCTGCAATCTGGTGGGCAGCGTCAACCAGTTCCGCAACAAGATTTCGACCAATGTCGGCGGCAGCGCAGCTCCGGCCAAAGGCAGCGCTGCGGGCTGGCACGATGCGGCAATGGCAGGCCTGCCCAACCGCTTCATCTACAACATCCACATCGACCGCGACGATCCCACGGGCAAGACCATCTACGTCGTGCTCGGCGGCTACTCGCCTGCCCGCTGGGCGGGTGTGGGTCAGTTCGGCGATACCAACACCAATGTGCAGAAAGGCAAGAACATCTGGGTATCGAAGGATGCCGGCGAGACGTTCACCAGCATCCAGGGCAATCTGCCGGATGTCATCAGCACCTACATCATCAAGCGCCGCGACCAGCTGATCGTGGCGACCGATGTGGGCGTGTTCATCAGCAGTGATCTCAAGGGCACGGAATGGGCGCCGCTCGGCGACCATCCCAACCTGCCGGTGAATCAGCTGGTACTGAAGCCCGGCGACGACATGCAGTTGTTCTCTGGCACCTTCGGGCGCGGCGTGTTGCAGTACACCTTCAAGGCCGGTGGCAGCACGCCTGTGCCGCCGCCACCAGTGACGCCGACTCCGGTACCCCCGACGCCGCCGCCAGTGATTACCCCGCCCACGAGTCCGGTGGGCAGCGGCCAAGACACGAATGTAGGCCGCTTCGGTGGTGGTGCGCTGGGTCTGCCGATGCTGGTCGCGCTGATGGGCCTTGGTCTCCTGCGCCGCCGCCGCATGCGCTGAGCAGGAAGCCTGTCAGCAAAAACGCCCACCTATTGGTGGGCGTTTTTTTGCCGCAGAGCTTTGCAACACATCCTCTAGGCAGCGAGTAGTGCCTCGGCCACCGTGCGGCGCCGTGGTTCGCCAGCCAGCTTCTCGACGCAGCTCAATGCAAAGGCCATGGCGCTGGCGGGGCCTTGTCCGGTGATGGTGTGGCCGTCGACCACCACCGGCATATCGACGTAGTGCAGCAGGGCATCGCGGAAGGCCGGGTAGCCGGTCGCCTGCTTGCCATCCAGCAGTCCGTGCGCGGCCAATACCAGGGCGGGTGCGGCGCAGATGGCCGCTGTCCAGCGGTGCGCCAGCCGCTGCTCACGCAGTTGCTGGATCAGCGGTGCGTGCGCGGCCAGCGCCTTTGCCCCGGCTTCACCGCCCGGCAACACGATGAGGTCGAAGTGCTGGTGCGCGACATCGGTGTGGCGCACGGTGGCCAGCAGCAGGATGTCGCGGGTGCCGGTGACGGTGAGTGCATCGCCGACGGCGGCAACCGTGACACTCACTTCCGCGCGCCGCAGCACATTGATGATGGTGACCGCCTCCAGTGATTCGGAGCCATTGGCAATCACCACCAGGGCCGTTTTCCGAGGTTCGGACATGGACTTTCTCCTTGGGTCTTATTTTTTTGGAGCCGTCTGCCGGTACAATGGCCGCAACACAACGGCTTGTTCGGTATGTAGCAGGCCGAACATAACCGAAAATCTGAGTCGCCATCGCGGCCTTAGCCCTCAAGAGGAAATCATGGAATACCGCCACATCAAAATCCCCACCACCGGCGAGAAGATCACGGTCGCCAACGGCCAACTCAAGGTGCCGGATCAGCCCATCATCGGCTATGTGGAAGGCGATGGCATCGGCCCCGACATCACCAAGGCCTGCCTGCGCATCTGGGATGCCGCAGTCACCAAGGCCTATGGCGGCAAGCGCAAGATCCACTGGTGTGAGACCTATCTGGGCGAAAAGGCAGCCGGTCTCTACGATGGCAACTACTGCCCCGACGAAACCTTGAAAGTGCTGCAGGACCTGGTGGTCTCCATCAAAGGCCCGCTCACCACACCGGTCGGTGGCGGCTTCCGCAGCTTGAACGTCGCACTGCGACAGGACCTTGATCTCTACGCCTGCGTACGCCCCGTGCGCCACTACGCCGGCGTGCCTTCGCCGCTGAAGGCACCGGGCAAGGTCGATGTGGTGATCTTCCGCGAGAACACCGAAGACGTGTACGCGGGCATCGAGTACAAATCCGGCACGCCGGAGAACGAGAAAGTCGCCAAGTTCCTGAAGCAGGAAATGGGCGCCAAGTTCTTCGAGGGTGCAGGCATCGGCATCAAGCCGATCTCGGCCTTCGGCTCGAAGCGCCTGGTGCGCATGGCGATCCAGTACGCCATCGACAATGGCCGCGAGTCGGTGACGCTGGTGCACAAGGGCAACATCATGAAGTTCACCGAAGGTGCCTTCCGCAACTGGGGCTACGAGGTTGCGCGTGAGGAGTTCGGCAACGTCACCATCACCGAAGAGCAGCTCTACAACGAGTACAAGGGCAAGCAGCCGGAAGGCAAGATCGTCATCAAGGATCGCATTGCCGACATCATGTTCCAGATGATGTTGCTGCGCCCCGACGAGTTCGACGTGCTTGCCACGCCGAACCTCAACGGTGACTACCTCAGCGATTCCGTGGCAGCGGAAGTCGGCGGCATGGGCATCGCGCCCGGTGCCAACATCTCCGACAACTGCGCCGTGTTCGAGGCCACCCACGGCACTGCGCCCAAGTACGCCAACCTCAACAAGGTCAATCCCGGTTCGCTGCTGTTCTCCGGCGTGATGATGCTGGAGCACATGGGCTGGAAAGAAGCCGCCGATCTCATCACCCTCGTGTATCCGGAAGTCGTCAGCGACGGCATCGTCACCTACGACTTCGCCCGCCAGATCGACGGTGCAACTGAAGTCGGTACCAGCCAGTTTGCCGATGCACTGATCGAACGCATCAACGGCGGTGTCGACCTCGACACCAAGCGCCGTGCCCAGCAGGAGCTGCTCGCCAAGGAGCGCAAGCAGCGCGAAATCCGTCGCCTCTTGCAGCCGATGGAAGAGATGGTCGATACCGGCCGCGTGCCGCACACCGTGGGCGATCTGATGACGCACAGCCTGATGACCGTGAGTGACACCGAGTCGGTCGAACAGGCCATGCACACCATGACCGACAACAATGTGTCCTCGGTGGTGGTGGAGCCGAATGCTGCGGGCGAGTGGGGCATCCTGACTCGTCGCGACATCGTCACCAAGGTGGTGCGCAACAACAAATCACCGGCTTCGCTGAAGGTGAAGGATATTGCCAGCCGTCCGCTGTTCAGCGTCCCGGCCGAGACCAGCATCCATGAGGCGGCGACCATCCTCGCCGACAAGGGCTACTCGCGCGTCACCATCTCCCAGGGCGACAAGATCATCGGCATCGTCACCGAAACTGACATCTTCAACGCGGTGGAGAAATACGGCGCGGCGATTACCGAATAGCGGTCTGCGATCACAAAAAAGCGGCCTTCGGGCCGCTTTTTTGTTGGTCTGCAAGCACTCAACGAGGCGCGTGGATCGACTTCGCCTTGGTGATGAACTCGCTGGCCAGCAGCACCACTTCAGGCTCTTGCACATGGTAGCCCTGGATGTAGTTCACACCCATCTGCCAGAGCCGCGCCATGACGTTGGCGTCTTCGACATGGCTGACGATGGTCTTGATCTTTTTCTGCTTGGCGACTTCCAGCAGCAGGGTCATGCGCCGCTGCAGTTCCTTGTCGTTGAACTTCTGCGTATAGCTGGCGTGGAACTTGAGATAGCTGATTTTCGGCAGATGCTCGATCAGCTGCACGCTGTTGGCGCTCATGCCGAAGTGGTCGATGGCAATGCCCGCGCCCAGATCAGCAAGTGCCTGGGTGATTGCCTTGGCCTTGCGCACATGGTTCTGCAGGATGGATTCCTTGATCTCGAACACGAACTCCTCGTGTTTCAAGGGGTAGGTCTTGAGCAGTTCGCTGACCCAGCGGATGTAGCCTTCGGCATCCTTGACGCTGTCCTCCGAGACCTTGATGAACAGCGAGGGCGCATCCTTGCCGCCGCCGCGCTTGGCGATGATGGCGAGACAGCGCGCCAGCACCCAGCGGTCGATGTTCTTCATCAGGCCGAACTTCTCGGCCGCCGGCAGAAACTCGCCCGCATGAAGCTCCTTGGCGTTCTCGTCCATCATCCGCACCAGCACGTCGAAGTGCTGGCGGGAGTCGCCCTCAAGGCTGGCGATGGACTGATAGGCCAGTTTCAGGCGGTTTTCCTCGATGGCTTTTTTCACCATCGCGGCCTTGCGGGCTTCTTCACGCTCGTTCTGGCTGGATTTGGCGGCCGCGCCGATGATCGCGGCCTGGTTGCCGCCCTTCTCCGATAGCCGACGCGCCTCGCGCACCACTTCGGTCACCACGGCATCGGCTTTCTCGCCACCGGCGAGCGGATGCACGGCGATGGAAAAAGTCAGCTGCGCCTCGTGCTCCTTGGTCGCAAAGATGACCGCCGAGAGTTCAGCCTTGAGCTGTTCACCCAGGGTCTCGAAATCGGCGATATGCGGACGGCTGACCACCACCGCGACCTCGCAGGAAGAAAACACATACAGCGTTGCTGCAGGGCCGAGCTTGTCCTGCAGCACCAAGGTCAGCTGGTCGACGACTTCTTCGGTATTGGTCAGCCCGATGCGTTCTTCCAGCGCCGGAAAATGGTCAACGAGGACGAACAGCGCACCACGTGGGCCATCGACTTCCTGTGCCGGCGCGGCGATGGCCTTCAGAAACCCGACGCGTCCGGAGAGGGTGGCCCGGCTGGCGCGCGCGTTGCCACCCACCGGAATGGTATGGCCACCGAAAGTGGCTTCGAGCGCGGCCGAAGCTTCGGGTCGTGGCACCACGATGGGCACCACAATCGGTGTCGGCGGCATGAGCGTGCGCACCAGCATCTCGATGACCCGTTCGCCATCCTCGTTGCCAAGGATCAACTGGGCGCTGACTGGCACCGCCTCGCCGCTTTTGCTTTCGAAATCAAACTCCAGCGCCTCGCCATTGTGTTTGCCCTTCAGCACGACGCGCAGACGCTCCTTGACGCGCACGCGCTGCTCACGGATCACTAGATCGACCAGGGGCGAGGCCAGCAGCGCGCTGTCATCGGAATGACCCAGCATCCGCACAAAAGCAGGGTTGGCCTCAGAAATGATGCCCTCGTGCACACGCACGATCGCGTCCGCCGCACCCTCCAGCAGCCGGCTGTGACGCTGCTCGAAATCCTGCATGCGGTCACGCAGCAGACGCAGGGTACGCAGGTGGTAGTGGCCGACGAACTCGCGCAGCACCACCAGTTCGAGGTGACGCAGGTGCCTCAGGTCTTCACAGCAGACCAGGTCTTTGGCACCGATATCGAGAGCGGTCGCCGACTCGTCCGCAGACAGGGTCCTGCCAATCAGCAGCACCGGCACATCGGGACGCAGATCGTTGGCACGGCGGATGAGCCGGCCAGCCTCGGCGACGCGATGGGTTTCGTCACACAGCAGCACATCCGGCGCCGAACGCGTCAGTACGTCTTCCATCTCTGCAGGATCGTCGGTCCAGCCGCAGCGCAGCGGGTGGCCGGCGTTGCGCAAGAAGCTCTCGATGCGCTTGGCGGTTTCCTCCGACGAACCCACTACCAGCAGCACGCCACCGGCATCACCTGACAGCACCTTGCTGACCGGGCTCATCAACGTTCTCGATTCGCTGTGTTGCGGTGCGTTCACCAATGGATCCAAGTCTTGGAGGGCTGGCCCGCGACTTCGCGCACGAGACGGGGCACGAGATAACCCGGCAACTGGCCGGAGATGTCGCGCACCAAGGCTTTCGCCACAGCCTCATCCACTTCGTAATGGGCCGCGCCCTGCACGCGGTCTAGTTGATGCAGATAGTAGGGGAGTATCCCGAACTCGAACAGCCGCTCGGACAAGGATTTGAGCACGCTCGGCGTATCGTTGATGCCCTTGAGCAGTACCGACTGGTTGAGCAGTGGAATGCCGGCGCGCTTCAGACGCTCCATGGCGAGGCCCACGCTGGTATCCAGCTCGTTGGGGTGGTTGACGTGGACGACGATCACCTTTTGCAGGCGGCTGTCGGTGAGCCAGTCCAGCAGCTCGTCGTTGATGCGTTCCGGGACAACGATGGCCTGGCGGGTGTGCAGGCGCAGGCGCTTGAGGTGCGGGATGCCGTCCAGTCCCATGACCAGTTCGGCGAGCTTGTCGTCGGCAAGCGACAGCGGGTCGCCGCCGGAAAGGATCACTTCCTCGATGCTCTGGTCGGCGGCGAGTTCATCCAGCAGCGGCTGCCAGTGCTTGCGCGAGGCTTTGGCTTCGGCATAGGGGAAATGCCGACGGAAACAATAGCGGCAGTTGATTGCACAGGCACCGGTGGCAATCACCAGCGCCCGGCCGTGGTACTTGTGGATCAATCCGCCCGGCCTGAGCTTGTCGAGATCACCTACGGCATCGGTGGCGAAATGGGGTGACTTCTCCGCCTCGCGGGGTGACGGCCATACCTGCCGGAACAAGGGATCTTCCGGGTTGCCCTTTTCCATGCGTCCCGCAAAGCCCAGGGGCACGCGCAGGGGGAAATCACGTACCTCTGCGAGCTTCAGGCCCGGCAGGTCAGGTGGCAGTTGCAGATAGGCCAAAAGCTGTGCGGGACGGGTGAACGAGCCGGTCAAGACGGCCTGCCATTCGGGGATTCGGCGTTGCGGTTGCAGCACAGCATTCATGCCCATGATTGTGCGCGCGGGACAGGCATTGGGCAACGTGAGAAATGTAGCCTAAGAGCGCAATCTGAAAGGGAAATCCGTTCAGCGCGATGATGATGTGGCTGCGGTTTTATGTGGGTACTCGCAGAACTCTGCAATGCCGCAGCGTGGACATTCCGGCACCCGTGCCTTGCAGACGTAACGGCCATGCAGGATCAGCCAGTGATGTGCATCGTGGGCAAACTCTGTCTCGGTGCACTTCACCAGCTTGTCTTCCACCACCCGCACGTCCTTGCCCGGGGCAAGGCCGGTGCGGTTGGCGACCCGAAAGATGTGGGTATCGACCGCAATGGTCGGCTCGCCGAAAGCGGTGTTGAGCACCACATTGGCGGTCTTGCGGCCTACACCGGGCAGTACCTCAAGCGCCTCGCGTGAGCGCGGCACTTCGCTGCCGTGCAATGCAATCAACATCTTGCACAGGCCGATCACGTTCCGTGCCTTGGTCTGGTAGAGGCCAATGGTCTTGATGTACTCGCGCAGCTTTTCCTCCCCCAGCGCGAGGATCGCCTGCGGGGTATTTGCCACCGGATAGAGCTTTGCCGTGGCCTTGTTCACCGAGACATCCGTGGCCTGTGCCGACAGCACCACCGCCACCAGCAGCTCGAAGGCATTGCCGAACTTCAGCTCCGTGGTCGGTGCCGGGTTGCTGGCGCGCAGGCGCTCGTAGATCAGGCGGCGCTTGGCGGCATTCACGGTGTTTCACCCTTGGCGCGCGCCAA
Organism: Nevskiaceae bacterium; assembly: GCA_021731445.1. Lineage (GTDB taxonomy): Bacteria > Pseudomonadota > Gammaproteobacteria > Nevskiales > Nevskiaceae > Stagnimonas. The sequence continues at coordinate 19,990 of JAKFXK010000013.1, forward strand.
GGCAGCGGCCAGCGGGTTGCTGGCTTTCTTGCGCGCCCTTGCGGTGTCGTCCTCGGCCTTCCAGCGCACGAGCCTGGCGGTGCGCGCCCGGTAGCGGCCCAGCGAATGCGCTGCGCGCAGGAACGGTGGCGGCAGCTGCGGTGCTTCGACCATCTCGATGCAGTCCACCGGGCAGGGCGGCACGCACAGCTCGCAGCCCGTGCATTCGGCGGTGATGATGGTGTGCATCAGGTTGGGGCCGCCGATGATCGCATCCACCGGGCAGGCCTGGATGCACTTGGTGCAGCCGATGCAATCGGCCTCGATCACGCGCGCGACCAGCTCGGTGCTGATCTCGATGCCGAAGGCGGGGTCGAGCGGTTTTTCAGCGACGGCCAGCACCGCCGCCAGCCGCGCGACACCGGCCTGCCCACCGGGCGGGCATTGATTGATGTCGGCCTCGCGCCGGGCCATCGCCTCGGCATAGGCGCGGCAGTCCGGGTAGCCGCAGCGCGTGCACTGTGTTTGCGGCAGTGCCAGGTCGAGCTGGTCGGCGAGGGTCATCCCTATTTGATGCGCATGCCCGGCTCAGCACCGGCATCCGGCCACAGCAGAAACGGCCCACCGCGTTCGTCGCTGGCGGCCAGCACCATGCCCTCGCTCATGCCGAACTTCATCTTGCGCGGCGCGAGATTGGCCACGCAGACCGTGAGCTTGCCGACGAGCGTCTCCGGCGCATACGCCGCCTTGATGCCGGCGAACACCTGCCGCTCGCCCATCGGGCCGAGGTCGAGCTTCAAGCGCAGCAGCTTGTCAGCCCCCTCGACCTGCTCGGCACTGGCGATGCGGGCAATGCGCAGATCGACCTTGCTGAAGTCGTCGATGCCGATGGTGCTGCTCTCGCTCGCAGGTGCCGTGGGTTTGGCCAGCGCAGGTGCAGGGGCTGCAACCGCAGCCGGTTTCACGTCTTCTTTCGAGGCTTCGATCACGGCGTCAATGCTCTTGGTTTCGATGCGGGTGAACAGCGGCGCATAACTGGCGATGCGCGTGCCGAGCAGCGGTGTGGCAATCGCCTGCCATTGCAGCGGCGCGATGTTGAGAAAGCGCTCGGCCTCTTGCGCCACCTTCGGCATCACCGGTTTCAGGTAGGCCGTGAGCACGCGGAACAGGTTGAGCGCAGTGGTGCAGACCGCATGCAGGCGTTCGCGCTGCGTCGAGTCTTTGGCAAGTGTCCAGGGGGCGGCGTCGGCGATGTAGGCATTGGCGGCATCAGCGAGCGCCATGATCTGGCGGATGGCCTCGCTGTACTCGCCGGTGTTGTAGCGGGCGGCAATGGCATCGGCCTGTGCGGCGGCTTCTGCGAGAAGTTCGGGGCGATCCATGCTCTCAGCGAGCTGGCCATCAAACTGCTTCTCGATGAAACCCGCGCAGCGGCTGGCGATGTTCACCCACTTGCCGACCACGTCGCTGTTGACCCGGCTGGTGAAGTCGGCGAAGGAGAGATCAAGGTCATCCGGGCCTGCGCCCAGGCGTGCCGCAAAGTAATAGCGCAGCGCCTCGGGTGGCAGGGCTTCGAGGTAGGTGCGCGCCTTGATGAAGGTGCCGCGCGACTTCGACATCTTGGCGCCGTTGACCGTCAGATAGCCGTTGACATGCAGCGCGGTCGGCGTGCGGTGCTGGCTGCCATGCAGCATCGCCGGCCAGAACAGGCCGTGGAAGTTGACGATGTCCTTGCCGATGAAGTGATGCAGTTCGGTGTTGCTGCCGGCTGTCCAGAAGCTCTCGAAGTCCATGCCACGCTTGGCGCAATGCGCCTTGAAGCTGGCGATATAGCCGATGGGCGCGTCGAGCCAGACGTAGAAGTACTTGCCGGGTGCGTCGGGGATGGCGAAACCGAAATAGGGTGCATCGCGCGAGATGTCCCAGGCTTTCAGGCCGCCCTCGAACCATTCGGCGAGCTTGGCTTTTATTGACGAATGAATCTGCGCCTCGGCCAGCCAGCCGCCGAGAAAATCCTGGAACTTTGGCAGCTCAAAGAAGTAGTGCTCGCTGTCGCGCATTTCCGGCGTGGCACCAGAAACCACACTGCGCGGGTTCTTCAGGTCAGTCGGCGAATAGGCGGCACCGCAGACCTCGCAGTTGTCGCCGTACTGATCCGCCGAGCCACACTTGGGACACTCGCCCTTGATGTAGCGATCCGGCAGGAACATCTGCTTCACCGGGTCGTAGAGCTGCTGGATGGTCTTGGCGCTGATCGCGCCGGCAGCTTTCAGACGGGCGTAGATGCTCTCGGCGAGCTGGCGATTTTCTTCGGAGTGCGTCGAGTGGTAGTGGTCGAACTGCACCCCGAAATCGGCAAAGTCTTTTTCGTGCTGCTGCTGGATGTCGGCGATGAAGGCCTCAGGTGTGACCCCGGCCTTTTCAGCGGCCAGCATGATCGGCGTGCCGTGCGCGTCATCGGCACAGACGTAATGCACCTCGTGGCCGCACTGGCGCTGAAACCGCACCCAGATATCCGCTTGTAGGTAGCCCACCATGTGGCCGAGGTGCAGCGGGCCATTGGCGTAGGGCAGGGCGTTGGTGACGAGAATCCGTCGTTGGGTGGGGCGAGTCATGCGAAAGCGTGTCGATGAAATCAGGCGCGCATTATCGCCGGTCTACCCGGCCAGCAGACGGTGCAGGCCGCATTCCACCGGCCAGTCCCTGAGTTTTTGCAGCAGGCCGCGTTGCTCGAGCGTGGTGGCAGAAACCAGCCGCGCTTCGATCAGCTGCTGGTAGGTTTCCATCGTCAGCCCCGCAAGGCCGGTGTCGAAGCGCAGCTTGCCCTGCACGAACGCCTGCCATTCCGCCGCTTCCTCCTCATTCAGCTGATCCGGCCAGTGGCGGGCGCGGTAGCGGAACAGCAGGGTGTTCAGGCGTGCATCGCGAAACTGGCCTTGGTAACGCCACAGCGCATCGGCGCTGGCATCACGCACCTTGGCGAGCAGCGGTTTGTCGGCGTCGGGCATGAAGCCGCCATAGAGCGACAGCTCGGCGTCCTGCTCCTCGAACTCCGGAGCGGTGAACACGGCGCGCACTTTTTCTGCCAGCGCCTCGCGCACGCCGAGCAGCAGCTCGCGGTGCTGCCGGCAGCGCGCCAGATCAATGCCCCAGCGCTCGGCCGTGGCGGCATCCAGCGTGCTGAGTGGGCTGAGCATCGGCGACTTGTTGGCGTGCACGCCCTTGAGCGGGATACGCGCGAGGCCCTCCGGCAGCTCATCGTCGCTGGCAAACACGCGCTCGCGCAGCTCGTCGGCATCCAGCGTCAGCAGTTCGGTGGGATCCGCACTCAAGTCGAAAGTGATGACGGCATTGCTGTTGGTCGGGTGCTGCGCCAGAGGCACGATCACCGCCAGGCAGCCACGCGCCGCCGGGATTTTCGACGACACATGCACCACTGGCGTCATCTCGTGGACGTTGAGCAGCGAGCGCACAAAGTGCTTGTCGCGCAGCTTCAGCGCGTGCTCCCACAGGCGCGGCTGCGCGCTGCGCAGGCGCCGTGCGAGGCCGATGGTGGCATCGACATCGCTCAAGGCCTCGTGCGCGTGTTCGTGTGTGAGGCCATTGGCAGCAGTGAGGTGTTGCAGCTTGAAACTGGTGGCGCCGTCCTCGCGCTTCGGCCATTCAAGCCCTGCCGGACGCAGCGCGTGCCAGAGGCGCATGACGTCGATCAAGTCCCAGCGCGAATTGCCGCCGAACCACTCGCGCAGATAGGGCTCATGGAAGTTGCGATAGAACAGGTTGCGCGTCACCTCGTCATCGAAGCGCAGGGTGTTGAAGCCCACCGCGCAGCTGCCGCTCACCATCATCTCTTTGTGGATGGCGGCTGCGAAGGCGTACTCCGGCAGGCCTTCGTCGCGGGCGCGCTGCGGGCTGATGCCGGTGAGCAGCACCGCGTCCGGGTGCGGCAGCACGTCGATCACCGGCTGGCAGAACAGGCTGATCGGCTCGCCGATGGGTTCCAGCGCGGCATTGGTGCGACGGGCGGCGAACTGCGAGGGGCGGTCGCGTGCGGGATCAACCCCGAAAGTCTCATAGTCATGCCAGAGAAAACTTGAGGGCGTGTTCATGGGGAGTATTTGATCTGACGTTGGAATCGCGTTGCACTGTCGGCAGGCTGTTTGCTATCAACACACCATCGGTCAATCGCCAGCTGCCGCTGGTCTGCCAACAGGTGTAGTCATCACCGCCCGCAAGGGTCGCATTTTTAACAAGGAGCGTTATGTCGCATCGCACTCGTGTTTTGAAATCCGCCGTCTCTGCCACCCTGACCGCTGTCGTTGCCCTCGCGGCCATACCCGCACAATCCGCCCCGGCAAAAAAAGCCGAACTGATCCCCAACCAGTACATCGTGGTGCTCGACAGGGCGGCATTGCCGCCATCGCTTGCCAAGCTTGATCACCGCGACCTCGTGCAGAGCACGCTGGTGCAGGTTGGCGGTGGGGTGATCCTCAATCAATACCAGGCAGCGCTGACGGGCTTTTCGGCCCGCATCACGCCGAACCAGGCCGCGGCACTCGCCCGCTTGTCCTACGTGAAGATGGTTGAGCAGAGCCAGGTGTTCTCGACTTCGGCCACGCAGTCTGGCGCGACCTGGGGACTCGACCGCGTCGACCAGCGCAACCTGCCGATGGATGGCCTCTACATCTATCGGGACCAGGCAGGTGCCGGCGTCAACGTCTATGTCATCGATACCGGCCTCAACGGCAGCCACACCGAGTTCGCGGGCCGCGTCGGTGCAGGCCGCAACTTCGCACCCAACAATGATGGCCTGATCGGCAGCTTCATCCCCGGCGGCATCGTACCGATCAACACCGGCGCACTGGACTTCGGCACCGGCCTGTTTTCCAGCCCCACCGATCCGGCCGATACCACCGACTGCAACGGCCACGGTACGCATGTCGCGGGCACGGCGGTGGGCACCGTCTATGGCGTGGCGAAGCAGGCCACCATCCATCCGGTGCGCGTGCTGGGTTGCAATGGTTCGGGTTCCACCGACGGCGTGATCGCCGGTGTGGACTGGGTTGCCGCCAATGCGGTGAAGCCTGCCGTCGGCAACATGTCACTGGGCGGCGGCAACTCGCCAGCACTCGATACCGCCGTGGAGAACGTCATCGCCCGCGGCATCTCGATGGCGGTGGCAGCCGGCAACGACAGCTCCGGTGCCTGCTCCGGCTCGCCCTACAAGGCACCCAATGCGATCACGGTCGGTTCCACTGACAACAGTGATCGCATGTCCTCGTTCTCCAACTTTGGTCCCTGCCTCGACATCTTCGCTCCGGGCGGCAGCATCACCTCGGCGGACTCCAGCAACAACACCGGTTCGACCGTGCTCTCCGGCACCTCGATGGCCAGCCCGCATGTGGCAGGTGCGATTGCGCTGATTCTGGGCGCAACACCCAGCGCGACTCCGGCCCAGGTGCGCAGCACGCTGGTGGGCAATGCCACGCCGGGCAAGGTGACTTCGATTGGTGCCAATTCCGCCAACCTGCTTTTGTATACGCAGTAGCTACCTCGCGGTGTACGTAAAAGGCGGGCCAGTCACTGGCCCGCCTTTTTGTTGGGCGCGATGGGGCTTTAGAAGGGACAATAGGAGAATGTTCTGGAAGAAATCACCACCGCCCATGCCGCCCCCAAGTCCCGAAGCGCTACTCGCCACGCTCGATACCGTTGTCGATCCGCACCTGGGGCGGGGCTTGAATGCCGCTGGCTGTGTGAAGGCGATTTACCCCACGGCCATGCCGCGCATCGAAATTGAACTTGGGTTTCCCGCTGCAGGCATCCGAGATGCACTGGCAGCCACCGTGCAGGCCGCGATCAGGGCCGCACATGGCATCGAAGCCGAGGTGGTGGTGAGCTGGGACATCCAGCCGCAAACCCTGCAGCGCAATGTGCCGCCGCAGAAAGGCATCAAGAACATCATCGCGGTCGCTTCCGGCAAGGGTGGGGTGGGCAAGTCGACCGTTGCTGCCAACCTCGCACTCGCGCTGCAAGCCGAGGGCGCGCGCGTGGGCCTGCTGGATGCCGACATCTATGGCCCCAGCCAGCCGCTGATGATGGGCGTGCGCAAAGCCAGACCCAGCACCATCGACCAGCGGCTGATGCGGCCAGTGATGGCACATGGTCTGCAACTGATGAGCATTGGTTTCTTGATTGAAGAAGATCAGCCGATGATCTGGCGTGGACCGATGGCCACACAGGCGCTCAACCAGCTCTTGGGCGAGACAGCCTGGGACGCACTCGACTATCTCGTCATCGACCTGCCGCCGGGCACGGGCGACATCCAGCTCTCCATCGCGCAGAAGATGCCGGTGGCGGGTGCGGTGATCGTCACCACGCCGCAGGATGTGGCCCTTATCGATGCCAAGAAGGGCTTGCAGATGTTCAATAAGGTGAGCGTGCCAGTGCTGGGCATCATCGAGAACATGGCCATCTACTGCTGCCCCAACTGCGGCCACAGTGCAGCCATTTTTGGTGAGGGCGGTGGCGAGAAGCTGGCCGCGCAGAGCGGCACGGAACTGCTGGGCTCGCTGCCGCTGTTGCGCGCCATTCGAGAGCAGGCCGACAACGGCACGCCCATCGTCGCGGCCGAGCCTGAGTCCGCCGTGGCCCAGACCTATCGTGCCATCGCCCGCCTTACTGCGGCCAGGCTTGCACATGGCTTGGACGGTGCGGCATTTCCGAGTATCGAAATCGCGTGAATCTGCAGCGTTGGCTGCTGGCGCTGCTGCTCGCCATCGCCGGCTGGCAGGCGCTGCAATGGTGGCAGCTCAGGCCCGTGCAGCAGCCGCAGGGTGTACTGGCCGCCGACGAGCCGGAACAGGCGGCGACCGAGGCTGCGGCCATCGAGATCCACAGCTTTACCTTGAAGCCGCGTGCGAGTTATCGCATCCGGGCGCGGCTGTTGTCGCGCGAGGCTTATCGACAGGGCCGAGAGGCAGAACTCTCGCCCGTTGACTTTGCGCTTGGCTGGGGTCTGATGTCCGACAGTTTTGTGCTGGATGGACTAGACATCTCGCAGAGCGGGCGTTTCTTCTGGATGCATTGGGATGCCACACCGCCTGCCGACGAGCGCGACCTGATGCAGCACGCCGCCAACGTCCACCTTATCCCCGCGACTGAGGCTGTAAGCCGCCAGCTCGCTAAAATACGGCCCGGGCAAGTCATCGAGCTGCAAGGTTTGCTGGTGGATGCAGCGAGTGCCGATGGCTGGAGCTGGAACACCTCGCTGACGCGCGACGACACCGGTGCCGGTGCCTGCGAGCTGTTCTGGGTGCAGGGCGTGGATGTGCTGCTGCGCGGCAAATAACAACACGGAAAACGAGAAACAGATGAGTATCAAATCCGACCATTGGATCCGCCGCCAGGCGGCCCTCGGCATGATCGAGCCCTTCGAGGCCGGCCAGGTGCGCACTGCAGCTGACGGCCACAAGATCGTCAGCTACGGCACCAGCAGTTACGGCTACGACGTGCGCTGCGCCAACGAGTTCAAGATTTTCACCAACATCAACTCGACCATCGTCGACCCAAAGGCATTCGATCCGGCGAGCTTTGTCGATGTGCAGAGTGATGTCTGCATCATCCCGCCCAACTCTTTCGCGCTCGCCCGCACGGTGGAGTTCTTCCGCATTCCGCGCAGCACCCTCGTGGTGTGTCTCGGCAAGAGCACCTACGCGCGCTGCGGCATCATCGTCAACGTCACGCCGCTGGAGCCGGAGTGGGAAGGCCATGTGACGCTGGAGTTCAGCAACACCACCACGCTGCCGGCGAAGATCTACGCCAACGAAGGCGTCGCACAGATGCTGTTCTTCGAAAGCGACGAGATCTGTGGCACCAGCTACAAGGATCGTGGCGGCAAATATCAAGGCCAGCGCGGCGTGACCCTGCCAAAGACCTAAATGGCTTCACCTAGGCACGATCTGACTAGGCAAGCTCTGCACAGATTCAAAAAAGCAACGTCATACCGGCGAAAGCCGGTATGCAGACAGAAGGCCGCAGGCGCGACGGCAGAAACCGCGTGACATTTGCGCTCTCATCAGCCTGACATGTGCATGTCATACAACGGTAGGGTCCTGACCGATCAAGAGTGCCCATGGTTGCCCTGCACAAAGACCCCGCCTTTTCCGCGCGCCACAAGCTTAGGCGCGCGCTGATCCATCGAAGCCTTTCAACGCTCGCCCGCTTCGGTGAGCGCAAGATCAAGCTCGGCGAGATCGAGTCGGGGCTGGCGATCCAGCGGGACATCCCCTACGGCCCGGCACCCGAGCAGCTGCTGGATGTGGTGCGCCCGCGCGAGTCATCAGCCCCAAGGCCGGTGATGCTCTACATCCACGGCGGCGCCTTCACCACCTGCTCGCGGCAGACGCACCGCGCGGTAGCCGCGCTCTATGCCTCGCGGGCGGGCTACGTGGTGTTCAACATCGACTACCGGCTGGCGCCGCGCCACCGCTATCCGGCCGCCATTGAGGATGCCTGCCTGGCCTATCGCTGGGTGGCGGATCGCTGCGCGCAATATGGTGGTGATCCGCAGCGCATTGTCATCGCGGGCGAGAGCGCCGGCGGCAATCTCGCACTCGGCGTGGCCTGTGCCGCGAGCTATGTGCGGCATGAGGCGTATGCCAGCGCGGTCTATGAACACCCGGTGCGGCCCGTGGCTGTAATGCCGCTGATGCCTGTGCTTCAGCTCAGCGATCCACTGGCCCGCCGACAATCCCGCAAGCTGCCGGATTGGGCGATCCGGATTCTCGAAATCATGGCCATGAACTACATCGGCGAACGTCAGCCCCATGCCACCGATGCGCTGCTGTTTGCCGATCCCATTCGCCTGCTCGAAGCCACGACACCGGCCAAACCCTTCCCACAGGTGTTCACCGGCGTCGGCACTGCGGATCTGTGTGAGGAGGACGCCAAGCGCCTGCATGCCGCTGCCCGGCGCTGGGGCATCGCCAGCGAGCTGCACCAGTACCAGGGTGAGCCCCATGCTTTTCAGGCCATGTGGTGGCGGCCTCTGACGCAGCAGTTCTGGGATGACAGCACCGCCTTCCTCGGACGCTTGTAGCCCTACACGTCGAAGCCGCTCTGGCGCGCGATCTGCCGGAGCGCCAGCCATTCGCCGTAGTGCGACTCCGAAGGTCGCGTGATGAGCGTTTGTGGCGACGACACGCCCAGCGGCAGCCCATCCAGCGGTGTGCCGGTGGCGCAGGGGCGGCCATGCGGGCCTGCGGGTACGTTGAAGACCGGCTTGTCGGTACGGGCAGGATTGTCGAAATCCAGCGCGTAGGCGAGGTTGAGCGACCAGTTGGCGCGTGCGCCGATGGGTTCGAGCCCGAAGCGCCAGGTGATGAAGTTGAGGATGGAATTGGGGTCGAGTTGCAGCTTGCACACCCCCTTCTTCGCACGCGGCCCCATGAGAATGCAGGGCACGCGAAAGCCGAGGCGGCCATCGTTGAACTTGGCCTCCGCCGCCGATACCGGCCCCACGGGCGGTACGACGTGATCGTAGAAGCCGCCCCACTCGTCGTAGTTGATGATGAACAGCGTGCGATCCCATTGCGGCGAGGTTCGCAGGGCTTCGTAGATCTGGTTCATGAAGGCCTGGCCATCGCGCACGTCGGCCACCGGATGGTCGTCGTTCGACACCCCTTGCGGATTCTCGCCAACAAAGCGCGGCTCCACGAAGCTCACGGCGGGCAACTGGCCCGCTGCGGCGCGAGCGAGGAAACTCGTCACTGGCTGCGAGATGTTGAGGTGCTTCTGGTACCACAGCGCCGTCACCGGCAGATCCTGAAAGAAATAGGTATGGCTCAGGCCCTTGGCCGCAAGGCGGTCCCAGATTGTCGGCAGCGAGCATTGCTCCATGCCGTTGCCGGAGCGATCGGTCTGCCCCGCGTGCTGGTAGATGCGGTTGGTGAAGGTGGAGGCGAGGATGCCGTGGTGGTAGCGATCGCATACCGTCCACTGCTCGGAAACGCCCTTGAAGAAGGGCAGGTCCTCTGCCGTGTAATAGCCGAGCGGAAACTTGTCCTCGGGGTTGTTCTTGGTGTCGTCCGTCAACAGCCAGCCATCGAGCTTGCCCTCGGCAAAGTGGATGCGCCCGCCGTTGTAGCCGTGGTCGGGGTCGGCCCAGCCGCAGCCCTGGAAACCGTAGGCGGTATCGGTCGAGAGCCGGAAGGTCTCAATCTCGCTGCCCTCGATGTTCTTGAACTTGAGGCCGCTCTGCACGCCGTCGGCACCCGGCACCCAGCCGAGCATGTGGTCGAAGGTGCGGTTCTCCATCATCAGCACTACCACGTGGTCGATGCCGGTGGCTGAAGGGGCGGGCAGGGTGACGCCGGCTGGCGGTTGTGGTGCCGCATCGACGCCGCCACTGGGGATAGGCGAGGGCGAGGGGCCAGGTGAAGGAGCGGGCGGGTTAGGCGAGGGCGTGAGCACGGCGCCAGCGACACCCGCACTGTCGCCGCAGGCGACGAGCGTGGCACCGGCCGCGCCGGCCAATCCGGCCAGCACGCTGCGACGGTTGAGGTTGAAGGGCTTGTCCTGGCTCATGGCTTGGGCTCCAGAGTGATGGGGCGCGGAGATTAGTGAGGCGCAGTGTCAGCCCAGTGACGATCGGGTGAAAGAGGCTGCTTTTACCCGCGCGTGATACGCCAGGCCCGGTGCGGCGCTGGCGGACGCTTGTAGTCCTCGCCGAGGGTTTGCAGGGTGATGTCTTCCACCTTCAGACCTTCGAGCGCATCGAGCTTGAAGCGCTGGCGGTTGGTGCTGAAATACAGCACGCCGCCGGGGGTCAAGAGCTGCATGGCATCGCCGATCAGTGCGACGTGGTCGCGCTGGATGTCCCAGCTCTCGTCCATCTTCTTGGAGTTGGAGAAGGTGGGCGGGTCGCAGAAGATGATGTCGAACTTCGGCGCGCGGTCGTCCTGCGCGGTGCGGGCGAGCCATTCGACGCAGTCTGCGCGCAAGGTGGCGTGCGGTGGCAGGCGGCTGGGCAGGGGTGCCCTGCCATCGAGCTCGGTGAAGGGGATGTTGTTGAGATCGAAGTTCTGGCCCAGCCAGTCGAGATAGGTGTTGGACATGTCGACCGACAGCGTGTGGTCGGCACCGCCCACCGCCGCGTGAATCGACGCCGAGCCGGTGTAGCAGAACAGGTTCAGGAAGCGCTTGTTGCGTGCCTCTTTCTGCAAACGCTGGCGGATGGGGCGGTGGTCAAGGAACAGGCCGGTATCGAGGTAGTCATCGAAGTTCGCCCACAGCTTGCAGCCGTGTTCGCTGACCACGTGATAGCGCTCGTGCTCGCCCTGCTTCTGATATTGCGCAGTGCCTTTTTGCGCCTTGCGCAGCTTGTAGTGCAGGCGATCCATCGGCAGTGCCAGCACCTGCTGGATCACCTGCAGCGCGTTGCGCAGGCGGCGCTCAGCGGTGGCGGGTTCGATGGTCTTGGGCGGCGCGTATTCCTGCACGACCACATGCAGCTCAGGCGTGGCGTAGATGTCCACGGCGACCGCGTATTCCGGCAGGTCGTTGTCGTAGAGGCGGTAGTTCGTCACCTCGCTGCGCCGCGCCCATTGCCAAGGTGGGCAAGGTTCTTCTTCAGGCGATTCTCAAAGTCGGGTGCGGCTGACTGGCGCGGCTCGTTCGAGACCGCAGGCAGAGGTGAGGTGTCTGCCACCATCTCGCCGTGTTCGTCCATC
>JAKFXK010000042.1 GCA_021731445.1 Nevskiaceae bacterium
CCGGCGGCACGCCCTGCTCGAAGATGGCGAGTTCCAGCGCGAACGCGCCGTCGCGCAGCAGGCGACCGCCGTGCGGGCCTTTGGCGGGCTCTGCCTCTGAGTGTTCGTCGTGATGGGCGGCGGCGGCTGTTTCCGTCTTGCCGCCGCAGGCGGCAAGCGTGAGCACCAGCAGCAAGTGAAGAAAGAGTTTCATGGCAGCACTTCCGTCGAATCTTTCGGGGCGGTGAACAAGGCCAGACCGGAGACGCGCTCCAGCTCGGCGAGCGTGGTGTGCAGAAGCTCGGCGTCGTCGAGCATTTCCTTTCTCGCCGCCAGCCAGTCGTTGCGCGCCTGCAACCATTCCCAGGCGCCGTAGCGGCCGCGCGCGACAGCGTCTTCGGTCGCGGCGAGGGCGCGCTCGCTGGCAGGCAGCACGGCCTCCTTCAAGCGCGTGAGGTGCAGCGTGCCGTGGTTCAGCTCTTGATACAGGCTGAAGATCTCAGCGCGCGCCTCGGCCATCGCACCCGCCTCGCCGGCCTCGGCGGCGCGCAACTTCGCATCGGCTTCGGCAAGGCGCGGCGCTTGCGGATCGCTGAGGCGCAGCGGCAGCGATAGGCCCGCGACGAGTGCCACGTCGCCATTCCCACGGTAGTGGCGCACGCCGCCTTCAAGTTGCCAGCTGCGCGTGCGCTCGGCGGTGGTGGCGGCATGCTCGGCCTTGAGCAGCGCGCGTTCGGCAGCGTAGCGGCGCAAACGCGGGCTGGTGGCGAGTGCGGCCTGCCAGTCCGACAGCGGACGCATCGGCGGCAGGCGCAGAGCGTCGCCGGCAAGCGCGCCGTAGTCGTCCTCGCCCTGCCAGAGCGCAGCAAGCGAGACGCGTGCACTGGCCAGCTCGTGCTCCTGATCTTCGCGGTCGAGATCAGCCCGCGCGGCGGCGACCCGTGCGCGTTCGAGTTCTGCCACCGGTGCGGCGGCGGCACGCACGCGGCGCTCGGTGGCCGCAAGCAGGCGCTGGGCGTTGGCGTTCGCCTCTTCCGCGAGCGCCAGGCGGCCAGTGCGGATCAGTGCGAGCGCATAGCGGCGGTGGGTTTCAGCGAGCAGTTGCCAATACTGCGCTTCAAGTGCTGTGGTCTCGATGACCACACCCGCTTCCGCCACCTGCACGCGGGCGCTGCGGCGTGCGCGGGGCTCGATCACCTGCACCAGTGCGACGGTAAGCTCCGCGGCGTCGAAGGCGTGGTAGTCGCCGCTGCCGAGAGCATCCTCGACGCCGATGCGAAGCTCGGGATTGGGTGCGAGCCGCGCGCCATCGATGCGGGTGGTAGCAGCCTCGCGCTCGGCCATGCGCTGGGCAATTTGTGGATTGCGCTGCTCGACGCGGCGCACGGCCTCGGCGAGCGTCAGTGCCGCGGCAACCTCGGCGCTGGCAGAGAGCAGCAGACCCGTGAACACGGGGCGCAAGAAACGGACGGGAATCATCGGGAGAACTCCATCGGCGCATCGCCGCGAGGCGGCTTAGCGCAGGAACACAGGCGAGGCGTCGCGTAGCGCGACGCCGACTCGGCAGGGTTCAGGCGAGGAGTGGCGGGCCCTGTGAGGGCGGTGCGAAACGCGGCCAGCGTCGCGGTCGCTGGCGGACCTCACTGGCGCACGGCAAGAGCGTAAAGGCGGTGCTACGGCGAGCCAGCCACAGCCAGGCCAGCAGCAGCGGCAGGCACAGCGTCAGTGTCGAGACGAGCTTGGCGAGAATCGCTGCGCCCTCGTCCTCATCGGTTTCGCCTTCATACAAATGGCCGGCGATGTGGCCGTGGTCGGGCTCGCCCTCATGCTGGTGCGCCTCGATCAGCGTGACCAGGTGCGGCGACTCGCCGGAGGTGGCGGCGGGCAGATGGAAATGCACGTCCAGCAGGCGCGTGGCGAGCAGCGACGCGAGCAGGCAGATGACGATGCAGGTCCTGAATCTCATGCCGCGAAGCGTAGCGCAGACTGCACTCAGCCGGCGAGCTTGCCCAGGCAACACGTGGCGACGCAGCGGCTCTGCGCCACTCTGCGAGCTACAGCCGGCACCACAGATGCGTCTTGCCGAGAAAACCAGACTCCACGGCCACCGCCATCGGCTCCTCGCCGAACACTTTGAACCCGCAGGATTCGTAGAGCCGGCGCGCCGCCTGGTTGGAATCGGTCGCCGTCAGTTGCACCAGCAGGGTGCCGGGCCGCTGGCGGGCGGCGGCCAGTGCCGCCAGCACCAGGCGTCGTGCGAGGCCCTGCCGGCGATGTGGCAGCGAGAGGTAGAGGCCGAACAGCGTCGCCTTGTGCTGGGTGCGCACTCGCGTCTCGTATCTCAGCCCGACGACACCGACGAGACGGCCTGCCACCATTGCGCCGAACACCTGCTCGGGGGCGTCAACGACCTCGGCAAGCCGCGCCGCCCACCACTCCAGCGGCAGTGCATCGCGCTCCGCGACAGTGACGGTGAAGGCATCCGCCGCCTCCGCGTAACCGGCGAGCATGAGCTGCCGGTACTCGGCGGCTTCGGCAGGCGCGAGCCGGCGAATCTCTGCCTCCTGCACGGTCATGTCATCGACGTTCCGGCGGGACGCACGAACAGGTAATGCCCCACGCCCCACTCATTGCCGTTCTCGATACCGAAGAACTCGGCGACAGCCATGTAGAACATGCGCCAGCGCTGCACCCAGATCGCCGCATCCTTCTCGCCATAAGCCTGTTTGAACAGCGCCAGGATTCCCGGCTTCTTCGCGTCCATGCCTTCAAGCCAGTGGTTGCTGGTCTTCTCGTAGTGACGGCCATCGACGTACCACTGGTTTTCGATCTTCAGATCGTCCTGGAAGTGAAGCAGCAGGTTCTCGCTCGGCATGGTGCCGCCGAGGAAGAAATAGCGTGTCATCCAGTCGGCGTCTTCCTTGTCCTCGTAGTGATAGGCGAGTGTCTTGTGGATGAAGATGTGGACGAAGAGCTTGCCCCCGGGCTTCAACCAGCGCGCGATCTTGGCCATCAAGAGCTCGTAGTTCTTCATGTGCTCGAACATCTCGATGCTCATCACCCGGTCGAAGCCTGCGCCGGACGCCGATCCGGGGCCGCCAGCCAGTTGCTCGGGTGAGAAGTCGAACTCGGCGACATTGCCGGTGTGGATGGTGAGGTTGGTCAGACCCCGTTCCTTCGCCCGGTGGTTGATGAACTCGCGCTGGCCGTTGGAGTTGCTCAAACCGACGATCTGGCTGTTGGGGTACTTCTTCGCCAGCCAGGTCGAGAGCGAGCCCCAACCGCAGCCGAGGTCGAGAATCCTCATGCCGTCCTTCAGGCCGGCACGCTCTGCATACAGTTCCAGCATGTGCTGCTCGGCCTCGGCCAGCGTCTCGTTGCCTTCAGGGTACAGGCAGCAGGAATACTTGAGCTGCGGCCCCAGGTGCGCTTGGAAGAACGCTGAAGGCACCTCGTAGTGCTGCTGATTGGCAGCCTTGGTCTCGATGGCGATGGGCGAGCGGCGCAGATCACGCATGAACTGCTGGAAGGCCCTGCTGCGTGCCTCGCCATCCTGGTTCTCCGCCCCCTCCAGCCGCGTGCGGATGAGCTTTCTCATACCAAAGCGGGTCATTACGTCGGGGAAGTAGCCTTTTTCGCAGAGTTCGATGGTGTTCATGTCGACAAATGTGGTGGCGTTGGTGGTCACGGGAAACGGCGGATGGTAAATCTGGATCATCACGTCCATACGAATTACGCCGCGCACGCCGATACGTCCCCATACCCCAAGCAGATGCCATGAGCGAATGACGAAATCACACAAGACACGATCAGCGGATACCGGCGTAGGCCGATTGTCGCCCCGGCTCCGGGCCACCGTGAAAATCCTCGCGGCCGATGCGCCTTCGCTGGCCAGGCGGCTGGTCGATACCCTGCACGGCTCGATCAATGACTACGCCACCATCGACGATCTGCGTGCGCGCGAAGATGTGCAGCGCTCCTGCCGGCTCAACGTCGACATCTGGTACGGCTCGCTCCTGCGCGGCAAGCCGCCCACTGCGGCAGAGCAGGCGGAGGTGGCCTCGTACGCGCGTCACCGTGTGCGGCAGGGAGTCTCGGTGGCGGCGCTGCTGCAGGCGTTTCGCGTCGGCACCTGGCTGTGCTGGGAAACGCTGCTTGAAGGCACGGCGCACGACGAGGAAGTGAGCCGCGAGCTGCTCAACAAGGTCTCGCCATACATCCTCTATCACTTCGATCTGCTCGGCCAGACGGTGAGCCGCGCCTACATCGCCGAGCAGAACCGCCAGCATCGCTGGCGCGACCGCCTGCGCTACGAGCTGTGCGACGTGATCTATACCAACCCAGACAACATCGCGGGCTTCGCGGAAAAATGCCAGGCCCTGGGCCTCGACGCCGCAGCGCCACACGCGGCCCTGGCGGTGAAGCTGAAGGAAGATGTCCCCGCACTGCTCGGCACGGACGCCGATATCGAGGATGGCCTGGCACCGCTGCTGGCAGCCGTGGTTGGCAGCAGGGAACCGGCGGCCGAAGGCATTCTGTGGACACGCCGCCACGGCCATCTGCTGATCTGGCAGCCCCTGCCTGCCCAACAGGCACGCACCAGCGGCGAGAGCCTGATTCTCGAACGCGCGTCCCGCGCGATCGCATCCTGCCAGGACATCGTCGCCATCGGCTTGGGCTTTCCCGAAACAGGCCCGTCCGGCTGGCGGCGCAGCGCCGAGCAATCCATCAAGGCCATCGAGCTGGGAACGCGTATGGGGGTGTCGGGTGCGGTGTTCCGCTATGCCGACATCGCGCTGGAGGACCTCGTCTCAGGTTCCGAGAGCTTTGCCCGTCATTGCGAGCAGCTGATGGGCCGGCTGGCGATGGAGCCGGATCTGCTGGAGACGCTTTCCGCCTGGTTCGAGCACCGGCAGCAGCGCAAGCCGGCTTCCTTCGCACTCGACATCCACCCCAACACCCTCACATACCGCCTGCATCGCATCGAGACCCTTCTCGAAGTCAGGCTCGACGATGCCGGCAGCATCGCCATGCTGCACACGGCCTTGCGGCTGAGGCGGCTCACGCAACGCTCGGCGCGTCATTGAGCGATTGTGCAGCCGCTATTGCGGCTTGTGCTGGGAGACAAAGAGGCAAGCGATTTTTCCAATTGCGGCACCGGGCCAGTGGGCGAACACTGCAATCGAAGAAAAAGACATCTGCGGCCTACGGCCTCGCCGGGAGAGCGCAGAACTTGCCAATGCTGGAGAAGACGATGGAAAAGAACCCGACTTTTGCGAGCTGCGAGTCGCCGCAGCGCCGTGGCACTGCGGGCGCCACGCTATTGCTGCTGACGCTGGCCGGCCTCGCCGCCTGTGGCAACTCCACGCCCGAGGTGGCGCTGGTGGCAGTCGCTGAAAACGCTGCGGTAGCACCCAAAATGAAAGTGCTTTCGAATCGCCCGGACTTGATCTCCGGCGGCGACGCGCTGGTCGAAATCCTGCTGCCGGCCAGTGCCGATGTCTCGCAGCTCAAGGTCGAGCGCGAGGGCCGCGATGTCACATCCCAGTTTGCTCTCAGGCCCAATGGTCGCGTCATGGGGCGGGTCGAGGGGCTCGCACTCGGGCCCAACACCTTGCGCGCGAGCTTGGCCGGAGCCAGCACAAGCCTGACCGTGGTGAATCATCCGAACGGCGGGCCGATCTTCGCCGGTCCGCAGATCCAGCCCTGGCCCTGTCTTGCGGGTGCCACCGACGCGCAGTGCAACCGTCCGGCGAGCTATGCCTTCAGGTACAAGTCCAACAACCCCGCCCAATGCGCTGCCGCGGGCACTGCTGCGGCCTCCTGTTTCCTGCCGTATGACCCCGCGCAGCCGCCGGCCTCGGTGCCGACGACCACGACCGACCAGGGCAAGACCGTGCCCTACATCGTGCGCATCGAGACCGGCTCGCAGGATCGCGGTCAATACCAGTTCGCCGTGCTATTCGACCCCGCGAAGGAGTGGGCGCCCTGGGCACCGCAGGCTGGCTGGAACGGCAAGATCGTCAACTTCGGTGGCTCGGGCTGCGGCATGCACCACGGCGAGTCCGCCGCGCCCCCGGAGATGCTCGACGACACCGCGCTGTCGCGCGGCTATCTCACCTGGTCCACGGCGCTTTCGCACAACACGCTCAACTGCAATCTCGTCGTGCAGGGCGAGTCGCTGATGATGGCGAAGGAGCGCATCGTCGAGCAGTACGGCCCGATCCGTTACTCGATCGGCCGTGGCAGCTCGGGTGGCTCGATCAAGCAGCAGCAGGCGGCGAACGCTTATCCCGGCATCTTCGACGGTATCCTGCCGGAGGCGAGTTTCCCCGACACCTGGTCGACGATGCAGGAGGTTTCCGACTGCGGGCTGATGGTGCGCTACTGGACGTCACCGCAGACCTGGGCGCCTGGCGTGGGCTGGACCCAGATGCAGAACGCAGCCGTGGCAGGACACCCGAGCATGTCGGTGTGCGCATCCTGGGTGGCGACCTTCCTGCAGACGATCCAGCCGCGCGATGCCTCGGCCGATCCCACCGGCGGTTCGCAATCCTGCAACGTCGCGGCTTCCGAGGCCTACGATCCCGAGACCAATCCCGGCGGCGTGCGCTGCGCCTTGCAGGACTACATGCCCTCGATCCTGGGCTTCAGGCCCGAGGCGAGCTGGAACGCGATCGAGAAAAAGCTTGGCCGCGGCTTCGCCAACCGTCCGCTCGACAACGTCGGCGTGCAGTACGGCCTCACGGCGTTCAAAGCCGGCACCATCTCGACCGCGCAGTTTCTCGATCTCAACCGGAAGATCGGCTCGTACGATCTCGATCTCGACTGGCAACCCGCGCGGGTCGTCGCCGACGAGGCCGCACTCTCCATCGCCTATCGCAGCGGATTGATCAACCAAGCCACGCAGATGACGCTGCCGATCCTCGATCTGCGGCTCTGGGATCCGGCCGAGATCCACCACACCTATCGCAGCTTCGTGATGCGCGCACGGCTCGAACGCGCGCAGGGACACCACGACAACCAGGTGATCTGGATCACCACACACGGTGATGGTCTGGCCGCCATGGATCGCTGGCTCGCGGCCATCGAGGCCGATACCAGCGACACGCCATATGCGGCGAAGGTTATCCGCAACAAGCCCGCCAACGTGCACGACCAGTGCACCGAGGAAGTGCCACAGGAAGCCTGCCCCCTTCTCTATCCCTCCGACGCCAGCCCACGCATCGTCGCGGGCCAGCCTTTCGCTGACGACTGGGTGAAGTGCCAGTTGAAACCCCTGCAGGCCTCCGATTACGCACCGGTGCGTTTCACCGACACCGAGTGGAGCCAGCTGAAAAACCTCTTTCCCAGCGGGGTCTGCGATTACAACCGGCCTGCGGTAGGGCAGCAGCCCACGCTGCCCTGGCTCGATTACCGCGGCGGCGTGGGCGGCCAGCCGCTGCCGGCGGCAGCCATCGCCGAAGGTTGGGCGAGCCCCTCCCTGCGAAACCCCTGAATGTGCCGCGGACCGGCGCCGGGTTCCCGCGCGTGATGCGATGCGCGTTGTGGCGGAAGACAACGGCGTGAGCGATTTTTCCAATTGCGGCCGGCCCCGGACGCCGCAAGACTGCACGCTGGAATAAAAAGATTCTCGCGGTGTGGCGGCGCTGGCCTTGTACTGCGGTGGTAGACCGGCCCTGATCCGGTGCTTGCGGTGCCCAGTGGTTCGTCAGAGTGTCGTGCTGTAGGAGAGTTTCGATGTCGCATGTCCCCGTTTCGCGCCGCCTCGTGCGGTCGTTTGCTACTGTCCTGCCGATCCTGCTGCTTGCCGCCTGCAGCAGTTCGAGCGCACCGCCGGTCAGCGGAGCGCCACCCGCGCCCAATCCTGTCACTCCGGTCGAGCCACCGCCTCCTGCTCCTGTCAGCAGCAAGCCAGAGGTACCGGTCACCGAAAACCGTGCCGGCACCGTCACCAACCACGTACTCATCTCGCCAGTCGATGGTGCCGAGATCCCGATCACCGTATTCGAGCCGAAGGAGATGAAGAAGGGCGAGCGCTATCCGCTGGTGCTATTCAGCCACGGCTGGGGCGGTACGCGTTCCACCGCACGCGACTTCTTCACCAACAACCTCAACGAGCGCGGCATGTACTGCATCACCTTCGACCAGCGCGGCTTCGGCGCCTCGACCGGCATGGTGCGGACGATGGACCCGGACTACGAAGGGCAGGACATGATCGCCATCCTCGACTGGGCGGAAAACCTGCCCGGTCTCGCGCGCTTCCCTGATGGCCGCATGAAGCTGGGCAGCGTCGGCGGCTCGTACGGCGGGATGTTCCAGTTCGCGCTCGCGGGCTCCGACCCCGAGCGCCGCCTGCGGGTGATCGCCCCCACGGTTGCACCCTACGACATCAACTATTCGCTGTATCCGGGCCAGGTGTGGAAAGGCGGCTGGGGCGCGCAGCTGATCGCGGGCTTGGTGCCGCCGCTCGGCAAGGGCGACCCAGTGACCGTGCAGGCCTTCACCAACGGCCAGAACAACAACACGCTGAGCGAGTCCGAGCAAAACTACTTCGCCTACCACTCGCTGCGCTACTTCTGCGAAGGCAAGCAGCCTGGCCCGCAGAACTTCTCCATCGGTGCCGCCGACACTTTCAAAGTGCCGCCGGGGCCGCTGCCGCCCATCGACGCCTTCATCTCGCAGGGCTTCCGCGACTCGCTGTTCAACCTCAACAATGGGGTCGATACCTACGACTGCCTGAAAAAACTCGGCGGGCAGGTGATGCTGTTCACGCACCAGGGCGGGCATATCTTCAGTCAGGCGAGCGTCACCAACGTGCCGGGCCTGGAGCAGGGCATCGATCCCATCTACGGGGTATTGACGCCGCCGAACTCCGGCGACGTCGCCGGCAATCAGCAGTGCGGCACCGTGAATTCCGGCGACGTGACCTGGGCTTATTTCGAGGAAAAGCTGCAAGGCAAGGTGGGCGCGATCGCCAAGGCCTCGAAGGCCGGCAGCGACATCTGCGTCAGCCTGCGCCAGGGTGATGCCATCGCCGTGAAAGAGATCAAGGTCGGCGGCAAGTCTTTCGAGATCGACGGCAGCACGCCGCAATTCAATGGGGCGGCAACCGCAGGCACCGGCACGGTCGGCGAGGCCGGCCGCGAGCAACTTCTCACCACCCAGATCTTCACTAAGATGCCTGCTGGCGGCGGCATCATCGCGGGTATTCCGACCATGGAAATCACGCTCTCGCCGATGGCAGGTGCGCCGGCCAGTGGCGATCCGATCCTGTTTCTCGGCATCGGCTGGCGCAAGGCCGGCCAGCAGCGCTTCGACCTGCTCGACGACCAGCTCACGCCGGTGCGCGGCTTCGGCCAGCACAAGGGCCGCATGGTCGGCATCGCCGAGCGGCTCGGCGAAGGCGACGAGCTGGCGCTGCTGATCTACGGCTCGCACCTGCAATACCCGCAGAACAACTCGCGCGATGCGACCACGCCGGCGCTAACCATTGGCGGCACGGTAGCCCTGCCCCTGCTCGATGCCACGGAGATCACGAAAGAGAAGGAAGCGCTGTGAGACACGGAACCCTGAAAACGACGATCTGGCTGTCGCCCTGCTGCTCGTCCCCTGCGGCGACTCCGCGACCTTGGTTTCTGCACTCGGTGCAGCGCTCCGTTTTTTTGCAAAGATCAATCACCTGGATTTTCGCTAGGTTGAAGAAGCGGCGTGTCGCCGTTGATAGCGGCGCGTTACGTCAGAGCTAGCTGGTAAATGTAGACATCGGCGCGAAATGTCATTGACCCTAAACGCCAGCCAGAGCCATTCTCTCGACGCTGATTTTGATTACTGGATTCCCTTGCTCTGGAGAGAGACATGAAACCTGCCAAATTACAGGCGCTGCCTGCCATCGCCGTGGCGTGCACGCTGTTGTCTGGATGCGGCAATTCCGGTCAGCCGCCTGCTGGCCTCGCATCCTCGCCGACTGCCGGTGGCACCACGTCCACTGCCCCCGTCGCAGATAGCCTGATGGTGAAGGTGCTCTCCAACCGCGCCGATCTCATCAGCGGCGGCGATGCGCTGGTCGAAGTGCTCGTGGGCAGCAGCGCCAAGGCCGGCGACATCCGCATGACGCTCGACGGCCGTGACATCACCAGCGCCTTCGCGCTGCGCGAGAACGGCCGCTACATGGGGCTGGTCACCGGCATGACGGACTCGAAGAACCACACGCTGACCGCGAAACTCGCTAACGGTGGCGGCTCGACCATCGACATCTTCAATCACCCCAATGGCGGCCCGGTGTTCTCCGGGCCACAGATCATGCCCTGGCCCTGCTTGCCGGGGGCGATCGACGCGCAGTGCAACCGGCCGGTGACCTACAGCTACGTCTACAAGTCCACCACACCGGGCTCCTCGTTTGCGGCCTACAACCCGGCCAGCCCGCCGACCAACGTGGCGATGACCACGACAGATCACGGCAAGACCGTGCCCTACATCGTGCGGGTGGAAAACGGCGCGCAGGATCGTGGCCAGTACCGCATTGCAGTGCTGTTCGACCCCGCCAAGGAGTGGGCGCCGTGGGCGCCGCAACAGGGCTGGAACGGCAAGACCTTCGTTACCGGCGGCTCCGGCTGCGGCACCCATCACGGCGAAACCACGCCACCGGATGTAATGGACGACGAGGCGCTCAAGCGCGGCTTCATGGTGTGGTCCACCGCGCTCGACCACAACACCCAGAACTGCAATCTGGTGGTGCAGGCGGAGTCGCTGATGATGGGCAAGGAGCGCGTGATCGAGGCTTACGGGCCGGTGCGCTTCACCATTGCCAGCGGCTGCTCGGGCGGGGCCATCTATCAGCAGCAGGCGGCCAACGATTATCCGGGCCTGTTCGACGGCATCCTGCCGGAATGCAGCTTCCCGGATAGCTGGTCCACTTCGGTCGAGGTGGTCGACTGCAAGATCCTGCTCGACTACTTCGACAACCCGACCAAGTGGACGCCCGGCGTCTCCTGGCCGGAGGCTCTGCGGGCGGCGGTGTCGGGGCATCCCGGCAGCAACATCTGCGAATCCTGGATCAACGTCTATGCCTTCGATTCGAGTGCGAATCCACGCGCGGTTACCTCCGGCCTCGGCCTGCAGAGCTGCAACGTGCCGAAGGGCGTGGGCGCGGACAAGGCCTACGATCCGCAGACCAATCAGCAGGGCGTGCGCTGCGATCTCTCGACCTACTTCGCCAACATCCTCGGCCACCGGCCCGATGGCATCGCCAATCGCCCCTCCGACAACGTCGGCGTGCAGTACGGCTTGCAGCAGTTGCAATCCAACCGCATCACGCCCGCGATGTTCGTGGACTTGAACGCCAAGGTCGGCGGCCGCAACAACGACTACGACTACATCCCCGAGCGCACCGTCGCTGATGCGCCCGCCGTGCCCATCGCCTATCGCAGCGGCCTGTTCAACATGGGCAACAACATGCACCTGCCGATCATCGACATCCGCGGGCATGACGACGCGGAAATCCACCACGACTACCGCAGCTATGTGATGCGCGCACGCCTCGACCGCAGCAACGGCCATCACGACAACCAGGTGATCTGGACTGGCCCGATCGCGCTGGTGGGCGACTTGGCCTTCCCGAAGAACGCGCTGAATGCGATGGATGCCTGGCTCACCGCCATCGAGGCCGACACCTCGACGCTCAGCTACGTCGCCAAGGTGAAGAAGCACAAGCCTGCCGCCGCGCACGATCTCTGCACCAACGGCAACGGCCAGGAGATCACCGACCGCGCCGCCTGTGCGGCGGCGAACCCCTATTACGCCGAGCCGCGCATGATGGCGGGCGAGCCTTTCACCGGCGACGTGCTCAAGTGCCAGCTGAAGCCGCTGGTGAGGGCCGATTACAAGCAGACCATCCCGTTCACCGATGCCGAGTGGGCGACGATGCAGAAGACCTTTGCGACCGGCGTGTGCGACTACACCAAGCCCGGCGTCGGCCAGCAGATGACCGTGCCCTGGCTCGATTACAGCAAGGGCCCGGGCGGCGTCCCGCTGGGTGCAGCACCCGTGGCGAAGGCGATTCGCTGATGAGAGTTTGATGAGAAACAGTCTTCTGAGGGCAGCACTGGCATTGATGCTGACGGCCTGTGGTGATTCCTCGCGGCTGGCCTCGGAGGCGACCACACCCGGCAGCAACATGCCGGGTACCGTGCCGCCGGTCGGCGCGCTGACCTTGAAGGTGCTTTCCAACCGCGCGGACTTGCTGAGCAGCGGCGATGCGCTGGTCGAGATCGTGCTGCCTGCGGGCGTCGAACTCCCCACAGTCAAGGTTGATGTCGATGGCCGCGATGTGACGCCCTCGTTTGCCAGACGCGCTGATGGCCGCATCCTGGGCGTCGTGGCGGGTCTGGTGGTCGGCGAGAGCCAGTTGCGCGCGCGGCCTGCGAATGGCTCGGGTGCGGCGATCACGCTCACCAACCATCCGCGCGGCGGGCCGGTGTTTTCCGGCCCGCAGATCCAGCCCTGGATCTGCGATACCGCCACCAATGGTCTCGGTGCGCCGCTGGATGCCCAGTGCAATGCGCCAAGCACTTTCACACTGATGTACAGATCCGCCACCACGCAGCAGTTCGCCAGCTACAACCCGGCATCGCCGCCGCGCGACGTTGCCAACACCACCACCGATGCCGGCAAGACCGTGCCCTACATCGTGCGGGTGGAAACCGGCTCGATGAATCGCAGCATCTACAAGCTCGCGGTGCTGTTCGACCCCACCGAAACACCCGCGCCCTGGTCGCCGCCGAAGGGCTGGAACGGCAAGCTGGAGCTACTGCTCGGCGGCGGCACCGCGCCGCACCACTTCCAGGACCCAGCACCGAATCCGCTCGAGGACAACGCCCTGCGCAACGGCTTCATGGTGATGACCAGCGGCCACAACGTGCACGGCAGCAACTCCAACGACAACGTCTCCGCCGAGATGGTGATGATGATCAAGGAGCACATCGCCGAGCAGTACGGCCCGATTGCCCAGACCATCAGCATCGGCTGCTCGGGCGGTGCGGTTCAGCAGTACCTGATCGCCACCCAGTACCCGGGCCTCATCGACGGCTTGATCCCGACGTGCAGCTATCCCGACCTTTACACGCCGGCCGGCGAGGTGTTCGCCTGCGTGCTGATGAACCGCTACTTCAACCAGCTCTCGCCGCAACTCTGGCCGCTGACGACCCAGCAGGCCGAGGTGATGGGCCATTCCAACACCGGCCCCTGTTTTGCCTGGCAGCAGCTCTTCGGTGCGCGGCTC
This sequence comes from Nevskiaceae bacterium, assembly GCA_021731445.1. Classification (GTDB taxonomy): domain Bacteria; phylum Pseudomonadota; class Gammaproteobacteria; order Nevskiales; family Nevskiaceae; genus Stagnimonas. The sequence goes on from JAKFXK010000042.1 coordinate 13,259, forward strand.
GATCCCAAGGTCGCCGCCGGCTGCAAGCTGCCGGCCGATCAGGTCTACCACCCCGACACCAATCCAACCGGCGCGCGCTGCTCGCTGCCCGATTACATGGTGTCGATCATGGGCCGGCGCGATCCATCGGTATGGGGGCCGGTCGAGAAGCGCCTCGGCCGCGGCTTTGCCAACCGGCCAATCAGCTCCGTCGGCTTGCAGTACGGGCTCAAGGCGCTCAAGGCCAATCGCATCCTCGCCGAACAGTTCGTGGACTTGAACGAGAAGATCGGCGGCATCGACATCGATGGCGTGTTCGTGCCCGAGCGCAGCCAAGCCGACCCGGGTTCGGCTGCGTTCGCCCATCGCGGGGGCTTGATCAGTGATGCGCGCCAGCTGGCCAAGGTGCCGATCATCGAACTGCGTGGCCACGACGACGCGGAAATCCATACCGACGACTGGACCTACGTGCTACGCGCGCGGCTCGATCGCCATCTGGGCCATCACGACAACATGATCGTCTTCACCGGTGCGATCCCGCTGATCGGCGACGCCGCGTTCGCATGCAGCACCGGCCTATCTGCCGGCCTCGGCGCGCAACCCCTGCCCAACACGCCGGCCGAGGCCTGCACGCACAACCCGCTACTGCTGATGTCGCGCTGGCTCGCCGCGATCAAGGCCGATGCTTCGAGCGAGCCCATCGAGAAGAAAATCGTGCGCAACAAGCCGGCGGCTGCGGTCGATACCTGCTTCATCAACGGCGCGCCAGTAACTAACCCGACTGCCTGTTCGGCGGCCTACCCGTACTACTCGAACCCAGTGGTGCAGGCCGGCGGGCCGTTCACCAACGACAATTTCGAGTGTCAGTTGAAGCCGCTCGACCGCGCCGACTACGCGGGCATCACGCCTGCGCTGAGCGATGCGCAGTTCGCGCGGCTGCAGGCGGTGTTCAAGACCGGGGTCTGCGACTTCACGAAACCTTCGGCGAGCGACCAGCCCTCGGTGCCCTGGCTCAACTACACCAAGGGGCCGGGTGGCCTGCCGCTGCCCGCCGCACCGGTTCCGCGACTGGTGCGCGAATAAATCAAGCCTTGGGTGGCCAGGGGATGAGGGCGCTGGTCTTGGCGATGTAGTCGGCATAGCCGGGTTTGCGCGCGGCCATCTCTTTTTCGAGCAGTGGCATGCCGCTGAGCTTGGTCAGGAGAAAAGCCATCACCAGCGGTGCGCCCAGGGTCGCCCACCAGTACGGGCTGCCGAAGGCAAGCGGCACATAGGCGAGCCAGTGAACGGTCTCGAAAAAATAGTTGGGGTGGCGGCTGTAGCGCCACAGGCCATCGCGGCAGACCTTGCCCTTGTTGCTTGGGTTGCTACGGAAGCGTTCCATCTGCGCATCGGCAATGCCCTCGCCGATCACCGACACGAGCCAGATCGCGATGGCGAGTGCGACGGCCCAGAGCGGCGCGGCATCCGGACGATAGGCAACCGCGATGAAGGCACTGGCCGAGAGCAGCAGGGTGAAGATGTTCTGGAACTGGAAAAACCAAAACATCTTCACATTCACTGCCGCGCCCCAGTCCTTGCGAAATTGGGCGTAACGGAAGTCCTCCGGCTTGCCCCAGTTGCGTACCCACAGATACCAGCCCAGACGCACGCCCCAGGCAGCCCCCATCACGGCCAGCACGATGCGGGTCTCGACCGGAGCAGTGCCGGCAAGTGCATAGAGCACGGCCAATCCCCCGAGCGTGAGGGCCCAGACGGCATCCACCAGCCCACCGTTTTTGGTCTTGAGCTGCAACAGCCAAGCAAAGGTCTTGGCGGCGATGACGATGGCCACGGAGGCGGCAAAGGCGGTAAGCGGCGGCAGGGGCATGGCGTTTGGGTGCGCGGAGGCGATTAAACTGAAGCTGGAAGCCTACTGCCAAAACCTGACATGGACGCAAACAGCCTCACCGCAAACCCAGCTGCCCTCGATGGTGCCAAGCGCCTGTTGGAGCAGGGCATCGCCTTTGTCAGGAACGCGGGCTTGCAGGTGGAGCACCTCGCGCGCGGCGAGGTGCGCTGCCGCATGCCATTCAAGGGCAATGGCAACCACATCGGCACCATGTATGCGGGCGCCTTGTTCACGCTGGCGGAGATTCCTGGCGGTGCGCTGTTTCTGTCGAGCTTCGACACAGCACGGTTCTTCCCGGTAGTAAAGACACTCAACCTCAAGTTCATCAAACCGGCCAAGGGCGATGTGTGGGTCACCGCCCGGCTCAGCGCCGAGGAAATCACCCGCATCGAGGCGGATGCCGGTCAGCAGGGCAAGGCCGAGTTCACCCTGTCACTGGAGCTTAAGGATGCCGATGGGATCGTGGTGGCCCTCAGCGAAGGGCAATATCAGCTGCGTCGAATCTGAACCGTATCGGAAACCTGCATGAAACACTTGACTCTCCCTGCTGCGCTGGCTTTCTTGGTCTCTGCCTGCGTCACCGTGCCGCCGCCGACGGATGCACTCGCCGCCGCCGATCTCGCCATCCAGCGTGCCGATGCCAGCCGTGGCAGCGACCCCAGTCCGCCGGAGCTGCAAGCCGCACGCGCCAAGCTCGCGGCCGGGCGCGCAGCGATGGCGCAGCGCAATATGCTCACCGCGACCCGGCTGGTGGTGGAGGCACGACTGGATGCCGATCTGGCCAGCGCACGCAGCGAGGCCGCCAGGGCGCAGTTCGATGTCGAGGCGATGCAGAAAGGCAACGAGGCCCTGCGCCAGCAGGCCCTACGCAACTCGGTCAATGTCGCGCCGATTGCCATCCCTGCTCCCATCCCGGCCCCTATCGCCGATTTCACCGCCGACCCGTCGCAAGCGCGTCCAAATTACTGATGAGCACCATGCCCTTCTCCCGTAGCAAGCTGTCACTGGCACTGGCGGCCGTCTTGCTGCTCGGTGGCTGTGCCGCACCGGTCAAGCCTGATGGTGCCGGCGCCGCACGCAATGCCATCGTCGCACTCAAGTCCGATGCCAAGCTGGCAGCGCAGGTGCCGATCGCCCTGCTGGAAGCCGAGCTGGCCGTGCAGGCGGCCGAGGTGCCGACCCGTGATCTGCTGGCCGGGCAGCATGCCGCGCATGTTGCCCAGCGCAAGGTCGCCATCGCCCGTGCCGAGGCCGAGCGGCAGATCGCCGATGCGGCGCTGAAAAACCTCAAGCAACAGCGCGAAGCCATTCTGCGCGAGGCCCAAAGCCGCGAGCTGGAGATTGCCAGGGCGCAGGCCGACGCCGCTGCCACCGCCGTGCTGGCACAGCAGCAGGCCGCACTTCTGGCCCAGGAGCAGGCCATCGCCGCCCGCCTGCAAAACGAAGCGCTGCGCCAGGAACTGGAGCTGCTGCACGCCCGTCCCACCGATCGTGGCATGGTGATGACGATGGGCGATGTGCTGTTCGCCCCCGGCAAGGCCGAGCTGCAGGTAGTCGCGATCGAGCGGCTCGACAAGCTCGCGGGCTTCATGCACCGCTATCCCGATCAGACACTGCTGATCGAAGGGCACAGCGATGCGCTGGGCAATGAGGAGACCCCGGCGCTGTCGCTGCGCCGCGCCGAGGCGGTGAAGGTGCATCTCATCATCCAGAGCGTCGACGCGGCCCGCATTACCACGGTGACCCGTGGCGGATCGGTCCCCGTGGCCGACAACGCCAGTGCGGAAGGCCGCCAGGATAACCGGCGCGTGGAGATCATCATCAGCAACGGCGCTGTCATGCAGTAGCTAGCTGGCGCAGGCCCGCACGGCCATGTGCGGGTTCAGAGCGGATTCATGGCCTTGGGGCTGAATGCACGGTGTCGCTCAAGCCCACCCCCGGAGAACCCATGAAATCAGAATCAAACAAGCCTACTGCGGGTCTTGCGCAAGCAATGGTCGCCGCAATGGTGCTCGCCCTTTCGGCTTGCGCCACCCTGCCTGCGCCGACTGACCAGATCGAGCGCGCCGAGAGCGCGATCAAACGTGCCGAAGAGGCCCGCGTCGCCGATTACGCCTCGCCAGAACTCAAGAGCGCGCGCGAAAAGCTGACCGCCGCTCGTGATGCCGTCATCCGTGAGGACATGACTCTTGCCGCGCGCCTTGCCGAGCAAGCGCGCATCGATGCCGAAGTGGCCACGGCCAAAACCGAAGCCGCCAAGGCCAAGGCCAATATCGACGAGATGAAAAAAGCCAACAGCGCCATCCAGCAGGAAGCGATCCGCAGTTCAGTCACCCCCATCACGCTGCCGCCGCCCCCTGCGACGCAGCCCAAACAAGGCCAGTAGCCCATGAACAAACTCAACTTTATTCCGCGCGCACTCCTCATCGGAGCCGCTTCTGCTGCGGTGCTGCTCGCCAGCTGCGCCATGCCAGTCCGCCCTGACGGCGCCGATGCCGTCCGTGCCGAGCTGACCCGCCTGCAAAATGACCCCAAGCTTGCCGTACTCGCGCCAGTGGCGATTCAGGAAGCAGAAGTCGCCGTCCGCATTGCCGAGGCACCCACCGAAGACGCTGCCGCTGGTCAGCAGGCGGTTTATCTGGCGCAAGGCAAGGTGGCGGTCGCGCGTGCACAGGCCGAACGCCGTCTGGCAGAAGATAACGTGAAGAATCTGGGGGACCAGCGCAACGAGATTCGCCTCGACGCGCGCACCCGTGAAGCAGAAATTGCCAAGGCACAAGCCGGGGCCGCCGCCGCTTCAGCCATGCAGCAGCAACAGGCTGCACTCGCCGCGCAGTCCGACGCCGCCAAGTCCCAGGCCGAAGCTGAAAAAGCCAAAGCCGAAGCCGAAGATCTCAAACGCCAGATGATGGAGCTGGAGGCGAAAGCCACCGACCGCGGCATGGTGATGACGCTGGGCGACGTGCTATTTGCCACCGGCAAGTCAGACCTCAAGCCCGGTGCAATGGAGCGCCTCAACAAGCTGGCGGGCTTCATGCGCAAGTATCCTAACCGCGCGGTGGTGATTGAAGGCCACACCGATTCCACCGGCTCCAACGCCGTCAACATGGTGCTCTCGCAGCAGCGAGCCGATGCGGTGAGGGCTTATCTCATCAGCCAGAGCGTGCCTCCTACCAGTATCACGGCCGTGGGCAAGAGCAAGGATGTGCCTGTTACCGACAATTCCACCGCCGCTGGCCGCCAGCAGAACCGGCGCGTGGAAATCATCATTGCCAACATGGCAGCGGCAAAGTAACTCGCGTTTCTCGATGCTAGAGAGTCTCTGATTTAGAGGGATGCATCTCAATCCGTCATACCGGTGAAAGCCGGTATGACGACGATTCTTGTTGTCCGCTTTTAAACGAAAAACGCTCTAGCCAAACACACCATGGCTAGCCCTAAACCCCTTACCCCACTGCCTTAGGCTTGACCGCGCGGTGAAAGCCCGCATACGGCGCCGTGCCCTTGCCGACCAGCGGGAACAACTTGGTGTTGAGGCTGGCGCCACCGTCGATCTTGAGCGTGTGTCCGGTGATGAAACTGGCGGCATCGCTGAGCAGAAACACGATCGCGGCACTCACCTCGGACTCTTCCGAGAGGCGCTTGAGCGGAATGGTGCCAGCCATCTGCGGGATGATCTGCGCCGTGAAGCTGGGATCGTATTGATCCATGCCGCTGCTGGCTACAAAGCCGGGGGCAACGGCATTCACCCGCACGCCTGCACTTGCCCATTCGGTGGCGCAGGTTTCGGTGAGGTTCATCATGCCCGCACGCGCCGCGCCACTGTGTGCCATGCCCGGCATGCCGCCCCACATGTCGGCGAGCATGTTGACGATGGCGCCACCGTTTTTCTTGAAGTGCGCATTGAACAGCTCGCGGCTCATCAGGAAACCGCCAGTGAGATTGTTGGCCACCACCGCCTCGAAGCCCTTCTTGCTGATCAGTGCCACCGGCATGGGGAACTGCCCGCCGGCATTGTTGACCAGGCCGTGGATCGCACCGTGCTGTTCGAGCATGAGCTTGACGTTGGTCTTCACAGCCTCCTCGTCGCGGATATCGAAGGCATAGCCGGCAGCTTGGCCGCCGTCTTCGATGATCTCGGCGATGGTCTTGTCGAGCTTTTCCTGTTTGCGCCCGGTGATCAGCACCTTGGCGCCGAGGCTGGCGAGTTCATGCGCCGTGCAACGGCCAATGCCGGAGCCCCCGCCCGTGACGATGAAGGTTTTGCCCCTGAACGCACTTGCTGCAAAGACCGATTGGTAAGCCATGTTTTTATGCTCCAGATACGACGAAGGCCGGGAGTTCCGGCCTTCGTCTTTTTTAATTTGTCATTCCCGTCTTCGGGGAATGACGGCAATGCATCACATTTTGGCCTGCAGCTCCGGCACCAGTGTGAACAGATCACCGACGAGACCGATGTCGGCCACCTCGAAGATCGGCGCGTCGGCATCCTTGTTGATGGCGACGATCACCTTCGCATCCTTGATACCGGCGAGGTGCTGGATGGCACCCGAAATGCCGATGGCGAAGTAGAGCGAGGGGGCGATGATCTTGCCGGTCTGGCCGACCTGCATATCGTTGGGCACGTAGCCGCTATCAACCGCTGCGCGCGAGGCACCAACGCCCGCACCAATCTTGTCGGCGAAGTCGAAGATGACCTTGAAGTTCTCGCTCGAACCCAGCGCACGGCCACCCGATACCACCTTGGCGGCGGATTGCAAGTCAGGACGCGCGGACTTCTGTGCTTCCAGACCCTTGTAGCGGGTGTGTGCGGCGGCGACCGTGGCAACGCTGACTTTCTCGATGGCGGCCGAACCCGTCGCGGCCACCGCCGTGAACGAGGCAAGACGTACCGTGGCGACCATCGTGCCGGCCGGGGTCTCGACCGTGGTGATGGCATTGCCGGCATAGATCGGCTTGTCGAACGAAGTGGCGCTGTGCACGGCCATCACGTCACTGACCTGCGGCACACCCAGCTTGGCAGCCACACGAGGCGCAACGTCCTTGCCAAAGGTGGTGCCGGGGAACAGCACGTGGGTGTAACCGGCGGCGACTTCAACTACAGACGGCGCGAGGTTGGCGGCGATGGGCGTGGCGTGGGCGGCGTTATCGGCAACCAGCACCTTGGTCACGCCTGCGAGCTTGGCGGCTTCGGCAGCGACGGAAGCACCGTCAGCGGCCAGCACCAGCACATGCACTTCGCCACCGATGGGCGTGGCAGCGGCAATCACCTTGGCGACACCGGCGTTGAGCTTGCCTTCGGCGTGTTCTGCAACAACGAGAATCTTGGACATTTGATAACCCTCTTTTGTAGGGTGGGCCCTAAGCCCACCATGCGCGTTCTTGACTCGGTGGGCTCAAGCCCATCCTGCGGTTGGCGGTTGTTTAGGCGAGGCCCTTGGCTTTCAAGGCGGCGACGAGTTCATCCACTGTCTTCACCATCACACCCTTGCTGCGGCTGGGTGGCGGCGTGGTCTTGATGACTTTCACGGCGGCAGCGGCGGTCACGCCCAGGTCGGCCAGGGTTACAGCTTCGATCGGGATGCGCTTCGCCTTCATGATGTCCGGCAGCTTCAGGTAGCGCGGCTCGTTGAGGCGAAGATCAGCGGTGATGACAGCGGGCAGGTCGATCTCCAGGGTTTCGAGGCCGGCATCCACTTCGCGCACGACGGTCGCGACATTGCCTTCGATACTCACCTTGCCTGCAAATGTCGCCTGCGGCAGATCAAGCAGCGCAGCAAGCATCTGGCCAGTCTGGTTGGCGTCGTCGTCAATTGCCTGCTTGCCGGCGATGAACAGGGAAGCACCCTCCTTCTTGAACACGGCGGCAAAGGCGCGCGCGGCGGTCAGGGGCTGAATCTCGCCTTCTTCCTTGATGTGGATCGCTTTGGTGGCGCCGAAGGCCAGCGCGGTGCGCAGGGTTTCCTCGTTCTTGGCACCACCCATGGTCACGGCGATGATCTCGGTGATCTTGCCTTTCTCTTTCAGGCGCACCGCTTCTTCCATCGCGATCTCGTCGAAGGGGTTCATCGAGTGCTTGACGCCGTCGGTGACGACACCGCTGCCGTCCGGCTTGACCTGGATACGGACGTTGTAGTCCACCACACGCTTGACGCTGACGATTGCTTTCATTGCTCTCACTGACTCCGATTGAAAAAAGAACTTTTAGGCGGCGATGTGACCCGATTCGCGGCGGTTTTCCAGCACAAAAATCTGGGTTGGCGAGATGACCCCGAACAGGACGGCAAAGTGATCTGCCGCGAAGCGGAACAGCGGCAGCGCAGGCAGCCAGGCCTGTTTCTCGATGCGGATCATTTCGACCATTGCGCTGGCAGCCCTGTCGCGGTACCCGAACCCTGCCCTCGCCAGCAATCGACGGATCGTCAGCGGGCCGAGAGGCTTGCAATCATACCAACTGCCACGTCCAGCAGCCCGCACATAGGCTGAGGCGAGAGCCTGTGGAAACCAGGAAAGCAGCGGCAGCTGGTAATGCGGCTCGGTCAGGCTCCATTTGTTGGGCACCGCCAGATACACCTTGCCGCCCGGCTTGAGCACGCGCAGGATTTCCGTCAAGTGATGCAACTGGGCATTGATGTCGCCAACGTGCTCGATCACATGGTTGGAGAGCACGATATCGAAGCTGTGGCTCTCGAAAGGCAAGGCCGTGCCCTGGGCCAGCTGGAACTCGAAACCCTCACGCACTTCGCGCTGGTCCACGACATCCACCGCACTGACCTGGAATGCCTGTTGCCGGGAGAAATATTGCGCAATCCAGCCGCTGCCCGCACCGATGTCGAGCAATTTAGTCCCCGGCTGGCTGCTGGCATCGCCCAGCACCGCAAGGATTTTCTGCGCCTTCAATGCCCGGGACGCACTGCCGCCCATCATATGTGGCTGCCTGCTGCCGGACTCCTGAGCAGCCGCCATTGACTACATACCCGCGTAATTGGGGCCGCCGGAGCCCTCGGGTGCTACCCAAGTGATGTTCTGCGAAGGGTCTTTGATATCGCAGGTTTTGCAATGCACACAGTTCTGCGCATTGATCTGGAAGCGTGCGTTGGCACCTTCACCCAGCACCTCGTAGACACCCACCGGGCAGTAACGTTGCGCAGGCTCAGCGTAGAGCGGCAGGTTCCTGGTGATCGGGATCGAGGCATCGGTGAGTTTGAGATGCACCGGCTGATGCTCTTCATGATTGGTCGAAGACATGAACACAGAGCTGGCCTTGTCGAAGCTCAGCTTGTTGTCGGGTTTCGGATACACGATCCGGGTTGAATCCTTGGCGAGCTTGAGCGTGGCGTAGTCTGGCGTGGTGTCGTGCAGCGTGACGGGAATCTTGCCGCCGAACCAGTTCTGGTCGATGTAGTTGAATATGCCACCGAACAGCGCGCCGAACTTGTGGATGGCCGGGCCGAAGTTGCGGCTGCGATACAGCTCGTCGTGCAGCCAGCTGCTCTTGAAGGCTTCCGGGAACGCTTGCAGCGCATCACCGCCAGCATTACCGCCCTGCAGCGCATCGGCATAGGCTTCGCCAGCGATCATGCCGCTCTTCATCGCCGTGTGGCTGCCCTTGATCTTGCTGAAGTTCATGGTGCCGAGGTCGCAGCCGATCAGTGCGCCACCAGGGAAGACCATCTTCGGCAGACTGTTGAAACCGCCCTTGGTGATGGCGCGTGCGCCGTAGCTCAGACGCTTGCCGCCTTCGAGATATTGCTTGAGCACCGGGTGGTGCTTGAGGCGCTGGAACTCGTCGAACGGCGAGAGATAGGCGTTGCTGTAGCTGAGATCCACGATGAGGCCGACGAGAATCTGGTTGTTGTCCGTGTGGTACAGAAACCAGCCGCCGGTGTTGCCGGTGCCCATCACATCCAAGGGCCAACCGGCGCCGTGAACGACGAGGCCGGGCTGGTGCTTGCCGGCCGGCGCTTCCCAGATTTCCTTGATGCCGATGCCGTAATGCTGCGGGTCGGCGCCTTCATCGAGCTTGAATTGCTTCAAGAGGCGCTTGCCCAGGTGGCCACGGCAGCCTTCGGCGAACAGGGTGTATTTGGCGCGCAGCTCGATGCCGGGCGCGAAGTCTGGCTTGTGGCTGCCGTCGCGGTCGATACCCATGTCGCCGACCTGGATGCCCTTGACCACGCCCTCCTCGATCAACACTTCCTGCGCCGCGAAACCCGGATAAATCTCGACACCTGCGGCGACCGCCTGCTCTTCCAGCCAGCGGCAGAGATTGCCCAGCGAGATGATGTAGTTGCCCTCGTTGTGCATGGTTTTCGGCACGAAGAGATTCGGCAGCTTGATGCCCGCCGTCTCACTGGTGAGCATGTGCAACTCGTCACGCTGTACGGCGGTTTTCAGGGGAGCGCCGAGTTCCTTCCAGTTGGGGAACAGCTCGTTGAGCGCGCGCGGCTCATAGACGGCACCAGAGAGGATGTGCGCACCGACCTCGGAGCCTTTCTCCACCAGACAGACGCTGATTTCCTTGCCCGCCTCGGCCGCCTTCTGCTTGAGACGGATCGCGGCCCCAAGGCCCGAAGGCCCGCCGCCGACGATGACGACGTCGTATTCCATCACGTCGCGTTCAATGCTCATCTAGGGACTACCTGGAAGAAAAATGGGTGGTGGATTGTAGGAAAACCTGAGGTTTTTTGCTGCACTGCGATGAGTTCAGCGCCACGAATCGGCGGTTTGGCTCCTGTCGCTGGTGCTGGCAACATGTCTGCGCATGAGATTGAACAAATATCTGAGCGAAAAGGGCCTGTGCTCACGGCGTGAAGCCGATGCCTGGATCGGATCCGGCCGGGTGGAGGTCAACCGCCGCATCGCCCTGCTCGGCACGCCGGTCGAGGACGCCGACGAGGTCAGGGTGGACGGCCGCATCGTCAGCAGCCGCAAACTCGCGCACGTCACCATCGCTTTCAACAAGCCGGTCGGGGTCACTTGCACCACCGAGGCTAGGGTGCGCGACAACATCATCGACTTCATCGGCCACGAGCAACGCATCTTCCCCATCGGGCGGCTCGACAAGGACAGCGAGGGCTTGATCCTGCTCACCAGCGACGGCGATCACGTCAATGCCCTGCTGCGCCAGGAGCATGGCCACGAAAAGGAATACCTGGTGACGGTGGATCGCCCCGTGACCAAGGGCTTTTTGAGCAGCATGGAGCGTGGGGTGGACATCCTCGATACCCGCACCCTGCCCTGCCGGGCCTGGGCTACGGGGCCGCAGAGCTTTCGCATCGTGCTGACCCAAGGCCTCAACCGGCAGATCAGGCGGATGTGCGAGCACTTTGGCTACGCGGTGACAGGCCTGCAGCGCACCCGCTTCGTCAACATCGAGCTGGGCGATCTCCAGCTCGGCTACTGGCGCGAACTGACCGCCACGGAACAGGCCAGGCTGCTCGGTTAAGCTCATCCGCCGTCTTGCCCACCTGCCATGACCGACGCTGCCAACCGCCAACGCTGGCTCACCCTCTACATCCTCTGCCTCGGCGTACTGATGATCGTGCTCGATACCACCATCGTCACGGTGGCCCTGCCCTCGATCAAGACCGCCCTGGGCTTTGCGGAAACCAACCTCGTCTGGGTGGTGAATGCGTACATGCTCACCTTCGGCGGCTTCCTGCTGCTGGGCGGGCGGCTGGGCGATCTCTACGGCCAGCGAAAGCTGTTCCTCATGGGCCTGACGCTGTTCACGCTTGCCTCGCTGGTGTGTGGCATCGCGGGCACGCAAACGGTGCTGGTGGCAGCCCGCGCGGTGCAGGGCATCGGCGGCGCGGTGCTCACGGCCGTGGCGCTGGCGCTCATCACCGGACTGTTCCCGCAGGCCGACGAGCGCGCCAAGGCCATGGGCATCTACAGCTTCGTCTGCGCGGCCGGCGGCAGCATCGGCGCGCTGCTGGGCGGCGTGCTGACCGAACTGCTCAACTGGCGCTGGATTTTTCTCGTCAACCTGCCGATCGGCGTGCTGGTGTTTGTCTGGTGCGGCCGTCTGCTGCCGAAGGCGCACACACGGCCCGAGGGCGTGCGGCTGGATATCGCCGGGGCCATCACCGTTACGCTGTCGCTGATGCTCGCGGTCTACGCCGTGGTCAATGGCAATGGCTGGGGCTGGCTCTCGATGCGCACGCTGTCGCTGCTCGGCGTCGCTGCCCTGCTACTGGCGATTTTCCTCGTCATCGAATCGCGCGTGCGTGACCCGCTCATGCCCTTGGCGATGTTCCGCCACCGCAATCTCTCTGTCGCCAACGGCATCGGCATGTTGTGGGCGGCGGGCATGTTCGCCTGGTTTTTCCTTTCCGCGCTCTACCTGCAACTGGTGCTCGGCTACAGCCCGCTTGAGGTTGGCCTCGCCTTTGTGCCGGCAGACCTCATCATGGCGATCTTCTCGCTGGGGCTCTCGGCCTGGGTCGTGGTGCGCTATGGCCAGAGCGCCCCGGTGTCGGTGGGGCTCGCACTGGCCACGGTGGGTCTGCTGCTGTTTGCGCGCGCGCCGCTCGTCGCCAATTTCTGGATCGACGTGCTGCCGGGCATGTGCCTGCTGGGCCTGGGCGCAGGGCTCGCCTTCAACCCGCTGCTGCTGGCGGCGATGGGCGATGTCGAGGAAAAGGACGCAGGCCTGGCCTCTGGCATCGTCAACACCTCTTTCATGATGGGCGGTGCGCTCGGCCTTGCGGTGCTCGCCAGCCTCGCCGATGCGCGCACCGCCGGCCTCAAGGCCGCAGGCCAGGACGCGGTGGTTGCACTCAACGGCGGCTACCAGATCGCCTTCGTGGTGGGTGCTGCGTTCACCGCGCTTGCTGCACTGCTGGGCCTGCTGATCCACAATGCGAAGGCGCCCCAGATGGCGCCCGGACACTAAAAACGAAGTCTCAAGGAGAGCCCGATGATCCCATTTTCCCTCAAGGTGTTTTTCTTCAAGGTCTGGCAGTTCCTGCTCAAGCTTACGACTCCACTGCTGCGTTTCCGCACGCCGGAACTGTTCACCGGCCCTGGCTCCTCGCTGGTGTTGTGCGAGCACATCGCCAAGACCGGTGTTACGAACCTGCTCATCGTCACCGATGCCATGCTGGTGAAGATCGGCCTGCTCAACCCGATACAGGAAAAGCTCAGGGCTCTGGGCATCGGCATCACCGTCTACGACGGTGTGCTGCCCAACCCCACCATCGCGCAGATCGAGACGGGTCTGACGATGCTGAAGAGCAAGGGCTGCACGGCCATCCTCGCCATTGGTGGCGGCTCCTCGATTGATGCCGCCAAGGTGATCGCGGCACGTGCGAAGAATCCGCACAAGATCGTCCACATGGCGGGCCTCATGCGCGTGTTCTTCAAGCCGCTGCCACTCTATGCGGTGCCGACCACCGCCGGCACCGGCAGCGAAGTCACCATCGCCGCCGTGGTGAGCGATCCCTCGACCACCCGCAAGTTCGCCATCATGGATCCCTGCCTGGTGCCGCTCGCCGCCGCACTCGATGGCGCCCTGATGACGGGGCTACCCGCACCCATCACCGCCGCCACCGGAATGGATGCGCTCACCCACGCGGTGGAGGCCTACATCAGCCACAACCAGACGGAAAAGACCGACATCGAAGCCCTGGATGCCACCAAACTCATCATGGAAAACCTCACCGAGGCGGTAAAGAACGGCAGCAATGTCGAAGCGCGGCAGAACATGGCGCTGGCGAGTTTCAAGGCCGGTGTGGCGTTCACCACCGCCGGTGTGGGCTACGTCCACGCCATTGCCCACAACCTTGGCGCCTACTACCACGTGCCGCATGGGCTGGCTAACGCCATCGTGCTGCCACGCGTGCTGGACCTGAGCAAGTCCCACTGCACTGATCGCCTCGCCCGGCTCGCCGAAGTCTCAGGCCTCAAGAAAGGTGGCGAGAGCAACGCCCAGCTCGCCGATGCCTTCATCGCCAAGGTGCGTGCGATGAACGCCGACTACGGCATCCCGACCCAAGTCGACAAGCTCAAGGAGGCCGATATTCCCGCTATCACCGACAAGGCGCTCAGCGAAGCGCACATGTTCTATGCGGTGCCGCGCTACATGGATAGGCCAGAGTGTCAGGCGTTCATTCGGCAAATGCTGCCGGCAGGCACTTGATCACCGCCTGCGATTGCCTCAGCGGGTAAACGTCGGGCGGTCTGGCAGGCCTTTCCTTCAGGCTTGCTTGCGCTGCGGCGCTGCGGCCGCACCGCTTGCGACGGCTGCCTTGCGCATTGCGTCGAGCACGGTGTTCCAGCGGCCGTCATACGTCACGACCTGCCCCTGAAAACCGGCAGAGAGGGATTCCGCACCACGGGCATCCACCAGCACATCAGCTACTGCTCCCCAAGGCTGGGGCACAGCAGGCGCCCGCAGCACGATCAGCTCGGGGTGGTGGCGCTGCACCCAGTGCAGACGCTCGCTGTCGTCGCTGTGGTGCTCGCTTTCGGCCAAGGCTACGGCGACGGCGACGGCGACGGTGCTGTAGCCCATGTCAGCCGTGCGCTTGAGCGCATCCTGGGCATCAGGGAAGGTCGGCAGATTTATATACAAACCCGGCAACTGCCGGTACTCGCGCAGCGATACCTCGGCTCCCAGGGCCGCGCGGGCCACGTCGGCCAACACGCCATCCAGTGCGAAATACGCCGTGCGTGGCTGGCTCACCAGCCGCGCTTCAACCGCCGCCACACTGTTGCCGAAGAGGGGACGAAGAAGGCTGTGACCCTGCGAAGGATTGGGCGGGATAAGCATGGTGAGTGCCTTGTCTGATGAGCACCGAGCATACCGGCCTGATCGTCGTGAATACAATCAGTGTGCAGGCGGGGGATAAAAGCAGAGCGTATCCGCCTTTAGCGCGTTTTTGATTTCACTCGAACGCTCAATGAAAAAGCCCGGCAATCGCCGGGCTTTTTCATTGCAGCAAAGCCAACTCAGAAGTTCGCCGCATCCAGCGCCATCAGCGTGTCGGCACCGGCACGAATCTGTTTGAGGTGCGTGGCGGTTTCCGGCAGCAGCTTGGCGTAATAGAAGCGCGCCGTCGCCACTTTGGTCTTGTAGAAATCGCCCTCATTCTCCAAACCCAGCTTCGCCATGCGCGCCCAGAGATAGGCAAACACGAAGTGGCCGACCAGGTGCATGTACGGCACCGAGGCGGCACCGACTTCGTCAGCGTTCTTCATGGCCTTCTGGCCGACCTCCATGGTCACCTTCTGCACCTCGGTGCCGATCTCAGCGAGCGGGCCAGTGAACTCCTTCATGGCCTCGTTGCCGCTCTCGGCCTTGATGAAGTCGGTGACGATCCTGCCGAACTTCATGAGTTTGGCGCCCATGTCGCCGAGCACCTTGCGGCCCAACAGGTCCAGCGCCTGGATGCCGTTGGTGCCCTCGTAGATCATGTTGATGCGGGCATCGCGCACGTATTGCTCCATGCCCCATTCCTTGATGTAGCCGTGGCCGCCGAACACTTGCATGCCATAGGTGGTGCTGACGTAGCTGTTCTCGGTGATGAAGCCCTTGACGATCGGCGTGAGCAGCGCCACGAGTTCGTCCATCTCCTTCCGCACCTTCTCGTCGGGATGATGATGCGACTTGTCGATCATCAGGCCTGTCCAGTAGGTGAAGGCGCGAGCGGCCTCGACGTAGGCTTTCTGCGTCAGCAGCATGCGGCGCACGTCGGGGTGCACGATGATCGGATCAGCGGGTTTGTCCTTGGCTTTCGGGCCGGTCAGCGAGCGCATCTGGATCCGGTCTTTCGCATAGACCAGTGAGTTCTGGTACGCCACTTCAGCCAAGCCCAGCGACTGCATGCCGACGCCGAGACGCGCGCCGTTCATCATCACGAACATGGCATTCAAGCCCTTGTTGGGCTCGCCCACCAGCCAGCCCTTCGCACCATCAAGGTTGATGACACAGGTGGCGTTGCCATGGATACCCATCTTGTGCTCGATGGAGCCGCACTTCACGCCGTTGCGCTCGCCCACTGTGCCATCCGCGTTTGGCACGTACTTAGGCACCACGAACAGGCTGATGCCCTTGGTGCCTGCCGGGGCATCCGGCAGGCGCGCGAGCACGAGGTGGATGATGTTCTCGGCAAGGTCGTGCTCGCCGGCGCTGATGAAGATCTTCTGGCCGCTGATCGAGTAGCTGCCGTCGCCGAGTGGCTCGGCTTTGCTGCGCAGCATGCCCAGATCGGTGCCGCAATGGGCTTCGGTCAAGCACATGGTGCCGGTCCACTGGCCGGAGACGATCTTGGGCAGATAAGCCTTCTTCAGCTCGTCGGTGCCATGCTGCAAGAGGGCCGCGTAAGCACCGTGGGTGAGGCCGGGGTACATCGTCCAGGCCTGGTTGGCGGAATTGAGCATTTCGTAGAGCACATTGTTGATGCACTCAGGCAGGCCCTGGCCGCCGTACTCGGTGTCGCAGGCGAGCGCCGGCCAGCCGGCCTCGACGTACTGCGCGTAGGCCTCTTTGAAGCCCTTGGGCGCCGTCACCACGCCGCTCACCTTGTCGTGGTGGCAGCCTTCGCTGTCGCCACTCTGGTTGAGCGGATAGGTCACGTTCTGCGTGAACTTTGCGGCCTCCTCAGCAATGGAGTTGATGGTGTCGGCGTCGAGGCTTTCGAAATCCGGGATGGCCTTGAACTCGGCCTCGACGTTTAGCAGCTCGTGCAGCACGAACTGCATGTCACGCAGGGGGGCGATGTATTGACCCATGAGAATGCTCCTGAAGGTTTGAAGGGAAAGGGAAAATGGGGAGCTCGAGATTACCGCATTGCAGCAAAAAGCCGAACTTTTGGCTTCTGCGCCGCCGCTTTCCTTGACCCGTTTACCGCTTCGCGCCACCCTGCCGCGTTCTGGTCTGCCGCCGCAGAAAGGCCAGCACTTGGCGAGCAGCGATCTGCCTCGCCCCACCCAGCTGCCGATGCAGCCGCCCTGCCCGCCAGGCCTCGAACACCACCGGGTTGATGTAGCTCTTGCGGCACACGGCGGGTGTGTTGCGCAGCTCGGACGCCACCTGCTTCACCACGGTGTTGATGCAGCTGGCCAGCGCGCGTTCGCTTAAGGGCTCCGGCAAGGCTGTGCGGGAGAGCTGCCCGATGGCGCTAAGCGTGCCGGCCCAGGTACGGAAATCCTTGGCGGTGAAATCGGCCCCGGTGGCCGCGCGCAGGTAGTCGTTGACCATGCCGGAATCGACCGGATGGCGCTCGCCATCGTCGCCGAGATACTGGAACAGCTGCTGACCCGGCAGCTGCTGGCAGCGGCGCACGAGCTTCACCAGCTGCTTGTTGTCGAGCGTGATCTCGTGGGGGTTGCCGCCCTTGCCGATGAAACTGAGCGAGGCGCGGCCATTGCTGAGAAACCTCACATGGCGATTGCGCAGCGTCGTCAATCCAAAGCTCTGGTTGCTGCGGGCGTATTGGCTGTTGCCGATGCGGATGTTGGTGGCATCGAGCAGTGCCACCAGCACCGCCTGCACCTTCTCGCGCGGCAAGCCGGGTTTGGCAAGATCCTGCCGCACCGTGCGGCGCAGCCTGGGCAGCGCCTCGCCGAACTCGACCATCCGCTCGAACTTGCTGCCGTCGCGTACACCTCGCCAGTCCGGATGGTAGCGGTACTGCTTGCGACCGCGCGCGTCGATGCCCGTGGCTTGCAAATGGCCCTTGGCATCGCTGCAAATCCACACCTCGCGGTAGGCCGGCGGAATCGCCAGCTTGTGGATGCGCCCGACGACTGCCTCGTCGGTGATGCGCCTACCCATGGCATCGAAGAAATGGAAGCTCTTGCCCGCTGCTTTCCGGCTCCAGCCCGCATCGCGGTCGCTGACATAATGCAGTCCAGCCGAACGCGCGGCTTCGAGCGCGTCGGGAGATGGCGTGGCCGGTGCGGTCGTTATCTGGAACATCGCGCGCTACCGGCGTGGAGATGCGCGACCTTAGGTGGCCTCTGCTTGCGTGCCGGTGAATGCAAAACGCCGCGAGGGTGAGTCGCGGCGTTCGATACGGCTGGCGGTCAGGCCTTCACTCGACGCTGCGCGCTTTCGGCTTGAAGGTCTTCTTGGCAAACGCCGGCTTGGGGTTGCTGTCGCCTGCACCA
>JAKFXK010000040.1 GCA_021731445.1 Nevskiaceae bacterium
AGTGCGGCCCGAGAAGGTTTCGATGCGATTGGCCGCGGCGAAGGACAGGTGCCCTTCACCACCGACTTCCCGGTGGGCGTCAGCAATTTCTGGACGGCGGGGCCGGTGAGCCATCCTTATCCCAGTGTCAGCAACTGCAACAGCGCGCAGAGCTTTCAGGGCGACATGGGCGTGCCGGTGGCGGGCCTGCCGGACTGCGCGCGCAGCGAGGACAACGGCTTCCCCGGCCTGGGTGATGTGTTCGGGCCGATCTTCGGCAATGTCCCCGCAGGCACGCCAATCCCTGGCCACTACGATGCCCCCGGCCATCCGGCGGTGGAGGAGAACCAGCGCATCCACTTGCAGGCGGTGCGTCTCGGCGAGGTGTTGCTGGGCAGCTGCGCTTGCGAGGCGCAGGTCGATCTCATCCTCAACCTCAAGAGCCGCGCCAACACCGTACAGGGCGATTTGTGGAACGGCTTCGACTACGCCTGCCTGCTGCCAGAAAACTTGAGCGATCCACTCTGCGCGCAGCAGACCGGCCGCTATGCACCGACGGCGGATCGCATCAGCAAGATTCCCGGCAGCCTTGCCGATGTGGCGCGTGTCGCGCGTATGCGCGCGCAGATCCACAACGACGCGGCGGGTTGGGATGCCCCTGCCAATGCCCTCGCCGCACAGGGCGCCGAGCCTGCCGACGAGAGTGAAATCTGGGGCAACTTCACGCACGAAGAGCTGCCTGCGGAGCTGGGCTATTCACTGGTGGTGGGCCTTGGCCACACCGGCGACTACAACGGCTATACGGTCAGTTACCGCGAATACCTGAGTCGCGACAGCTACCGCAAGGCGCTCACCGCCTACGGCCCGCACACGGCGGATTTCATGGTGACGCGCCTCGTGCGCATGGCCGGTGCAATGAAGGGCGGCCCCGCTGTGCCCGCCGATCCGCTCGCGGCACAGGCGATGGCCGACGAGCAACGGCAAGTCGCGCAGGCAACGGCAAACGGGCAGGCGAGCGCAGCCGCCTTCATGTCGCGGCTCGGCAGCATCGCCGACGACATGGGCGAGCCAGCGATCCTCACCGAACCTGCCGATACCACGCGCCTGTCGGCTGCCAGCATGGTCTGGCGCGGCGGCGGCAACAGTCACGACAACCCGGTGGTGACGGTGGAGCGCGAGGTGGCGGACGCCTGGCAGCCCTTCGCCACGCAGGACGGCGAAGTGCAGAGTTTCCTGCGGTTTCCGGCGAGTGACGATGAGCTGTTGGCCGCCAAGGCGGGGCAGTTCGAGTGGCGCTGGATTGCGAGCTTCGAAGCCTTCGACCCGCTGCCGCTCGGCATCGGCCAGACGCCCACAGGCCGCTATCGCTTCGTGGTGCAGGGGCAGACCTTGAGCGGTGGCGCGCTCGCGCCCTACCGACTGGAGAGCGCCCCCTTCAACGTCAGTCCCTGGCCCGGTGTGATGGTGCAGGATGGCCGCATCGAAGCCGGGCAGGTGAGTGTGCTGGTGCCGGACAGCGTCTACCCCAGGACCTATGCGCTCGAAGGCATTGCCGCGATTGCCGACGATGCCAGCACCACGATCTGCCGCACCTGCACCTTCCGCCCCTGGGCCTTTGGCGCGGCCATCGCCAACGTCAGCGTGCAGGTCACGCGGGCGAAGGGCGTAGTCGAAAACGTCCCTGCCACCTTGCAGGGCGGCCGCTGGCTTGCCGATACGCGTCTTGCCATCGGCGATGTCGCCATGATCGCCATCGGCGGTGCGAAGGATGTCTTCGGCGAGATCAACGGGGCGGCGCTGCTGCTGCCTGCGGTGACGGCTGACAATGCGGCTCCTGCACCGCCACCGCCCGTGGTCAATCCGCCCAGCCCCGGCACGCTGCCAGTAATCAATCCGGCCCCAGCCGTTTCGGCCGCGGGCAGTGGCAGCGAGGGCCGCTTTGGTGGTGTCTGGTCGCTGTGGCTGCTGCTGCCGTTGCTGGCTTACCGGCTGCGGCGCAGCCAGCCGAGATAGAGCGCAGCCAGGCCGAGATCGGCCGACAGCAGGGCCACGCTCATCACGCTGGCCTTGCCCATCAGCCACAGCAGCAGCACCAGGCCGAAGGCGCTGCTCTTGCCGAGGGCGGCGAGCGCGACCATGGGCCGGTGGATGGCAGGCTGCATGGCCAGCCAGGCATACATGCCGCCATAGATCAGCACGAACAGCGCGACGAACGCGCGGTAGAACAGCGGCACCTCGGCAGGCAGGCCAGCCAGCTGCCCGAGCGGCCAGGCGGGCAGGGCGAACAGCAATGCGCCGCCGAGATTGGCCACGGCGCTGAGCCAGAGAATGCGGCGGAAACTGGAGTCAGTGAGCATGGGTTTTCTCAAGGGGCGGCACGGATCGGTTGCGAGAGTATCCATAGTCCGGCGACGGTGAAGGCCACCATCAGCACCAGCATGGGCAGCTGGCTCAAGGTGGCGGCACGGCGGCTCTTCAGCAGGTCGAGCGCAATGAGGTGCGCGACGTAGACGCTGACGATGTGGCCGATGAGGATCAGCCCCACCTGCACATGCCAGACGAAGCCGGAGTCCGGCACGAACACGCGGCGAAACCACGTCGCGGTGCCGAACAGGTCCCAGCCACGGCCGAAGGGATCGGAGGCCAGGGCGATGATGCGGATGCCCTGCGTCTCGATGAGCGTGTAGTAGTGGGTGATGTGGTAGACCAGCACGATGGGCAAGAGCGAGGGCATGAAAGCCATCGCCAGTGACATCAGTGTGTGTCGCCGCTTGAGCAGCAGGCGCATGGCTGCGATGCCGGCAAGGTAGACCGCAAAGTAGAGCCAGGGCGAGGCCAGCAACCAGCCGAGTTGCCAGTGCGCATACCACTCGCTGAGCTTCGGAAAGGCTGCGATGGGGTTGCTGCCGAGTGAGTCCATGAAGAACTCGCGGTACAGCGTGACCCAGTAGAACGACACCCAGATCTGCGCCTCGTGCAGGCCATCGAAAGCGGTGGAAGAAAGCATGAACAGCGCGAACAGCAGCAGCGTCCAGTGCTCGGGCCGCATCTCGCGCAGGCCGGCCAGCGGCCAGCGCCAGTGAAAGCGCCCACTGTCCTCATCAGCGAATCGTACCGGCGCAAGGCACGCGATCAGGCGCAGGAACACGGCAAAGAATTCACTGTAGCGAAACCAGTCCCGGACGCCGAACACGGCACTGCCGGCGAGAGTGACCAAGGTATAGCCGAGCAGTGCCTGCGAGAGCAGGCGCGGCGAGGCCCCGCCGAACAGCTCCAGCCACAGAAAGGCCGCATAAAAGATCAGCGCCGGGAAATAGCCCAGGGCTTGCGGGTAGCGCAGCCAGCCCTTGTCGCTGCGCAGCAGCGCGGCTGCAAGGAGTGCAAGCGTTTTGAACGGGCTGATGCAGCTATAGAGATCTCCGATGAGCGCGGTGAGATAGGCAAAACCGAGCACGAATACGACCCAGAAGAAGGTCATGTTGAAGTTGCCATAAGGATTTGCCGTGCCGAACAGCCCAGTGACGATGCACAGCGCCAGTGCCGCGAGACTCAAGGCGCGCAGTGACCAGACCAGTACTGCAGGTAGGCGATGTGGCGCGGCGCGCGGCAGGGCTGCGGTGTCGTGCTGCAGGGGCTGCGCCGCCATCAGTGCGACGATCAGAAACGAAAGCAGCAGTGCCGCCACCGAAGACCAGGCGTAGAGCCAGAACGGCACCGGCAGCGTGTAGATCACGCCGAAGGAATGCGCCTGCGCAACGCCAGGGGCCAGCGCAGTCCCGCAGATCAGGATTGTCCCTGAGTGGCGGCGTGTCGTTGTGCGAGCTGGCATGTTTCCAGTGTGCCGCAAAGTGGCCAGCTTTCGATGCGCTCGTAATTCAGCGAACACTCATGGCAAAGCGCTAAGTTGACATCGAGGCTGGAAACGCCTCATGGCACAAGAAGCCGGGACTCGCATCTCCCTTCTCCTTATGCCTCACAGCCCCGGCCCCGGTCGGGGCTGTCTTGTGATGCCGTTCCGATATCGAAACAACAGTCCCGACACCGGTCGCCTCGCCTGCCATGAACTCCAAGACGCGTGATTACCTCGTATTGCTCAAACTCACCTTTTCCGACTGGAACGAGGACAAGGCACCGCGATTGGCCGCAGCGCTCGCCTATTACATGGCGTTTTCCCTGGCACCACTGCTGGTCATCGTCATCGCCGTTGCAGGCCTCGTCTATGGGCAGGATGCCGCACAGAACCGCATCGTCGGTGAGATCAGTGGACTGATCGGCAGGCAGGGTGCGGAGCAGGTTCAGGCCATGATCGCCGGGGCCAGCAAGGTTTCCTCCGGCGTGGTGGCGACGGTGCTTGGCATCATCACGCTGCTGTTTGGTGCTTCGGGCGTGTTCGGGCAGCTGCAGGACGCGCTCAACACCATCTGGGAGGTGCGGCCCAAGCCCGGGCAAGGTTTCATCGCCATGGTACGGCAGCGGTTCTTCTCATTCACCATGGTGCTGGGTACGGCGTTCCTGCTGCTGGTGTCATTGGTGATGGCCGCTGCCGTCGCCGCCTTCAGCGATATTCTGTTAGGTGGTATCGCCTGGGCGGAGCCACTCCTGCAGGCACTGAATTTCTTGTTTTCCCTACTCGTGACGACCCTCCTGTTCGCGCTGATCTTCAAGATCGTGCCGGACGTCGAGATTCACTGGCGCGACGTCTGGATTGGCGCGGTCTTCACGGCCCTGATGTTTTCACTCGGCCGTCTTGCCCTGGGGCTTTATCTGGGACAGGGCAGTTTCGGCAGCAGTTATGGTGCGGCCGGCTCGCTCGTCATCATCATGCTGTGGATCTATTACTCGGCCCAGATCCTCTTTTTCGGTGCCGAGTTCACGCAGGTCTACGCCACTCGCTACGGCTCGCACATCGAACCATCGCCCAACGCAGAGCCCGTCACTGAAGAAGCAAGGGCACAGCAGGGCATGAAAGCCTGAGCTAGTTTGAGTCAGCAACTTCATGAGTCTGAAAGACGTGCTGAATCACAGAAAGGTGCTGCTCATGGGTGAAGATCAGTACATCAAAGCCAAAAGTGCTGTATAGCCTCTGCCTGCTGTTACCTCGTTGGTGGTTCGCACATGTTTCCAGTTGTCCCAATTTCCCTTTTGCAGATGCTGGCGACGACGACTTGAACGACCCAAGCCCAATCGCTTCGCGCGGCATGCAGCCCAGCGTCAGCGCTGAAGTCGTCACCGAAGTCAGCCGTCAGCAAACCCTGCTGAAGACGGGTGCCTTGCAGAGTGCGATTTTCAACAGCGCCAATTTTTCCAGCATCGCCACCGACGAAAAAGGCGTGATTCAAATCTTCAACGTCGGGGCCGAACGCATGCTGGGCTACACCGCAGCCGAAGTGGTCAACAAAATCACCCCGGCCGATATCTCGGACCCCGAAGAAGTGATTGCCCGTGCCAAGACCCTGAGTCTGGAACTGGCGACCGCCATCACACCCGGTTTCGAGGCGCTGGTATTCAAGGCCTCGCGCGGCATCGAGGATATCTACGAGCTGACCTACTTCCGCAAGGATGGCAGCCGGTTTCCCGCTGTGGTGTCGGTGACGGCGCTGCGGGATGATCAGGAAGCGATCATCGGCTATTTGTTGATCGGCACCGACAACACCGCGCGCAAGCAGATCGAGGCCGAGCGGGAACGGCTGGCGCAAGTGCTTAAAGACAAAAACACCGAGCTTGAGAGTGCGAAGCTCATCGCTGAAAAAGCCAGCTTTGCGAAGTCGGATTTTCTCAGCAGCATGAGTCATGAGTTGCGCACGCCGCTCAATGCGATCCTGGGCTTCGCGCAGGTGATGGACTCCGACGTGCCGCCGCCCACTGCTGCGCAAAAATCCAGTATCGAACAGATATTGCACGCGGGCTGGTATCTGCTTGACCTCATCAACGAGATTCTTGATCTGGCCGTCATCGAGTCCGGCAAGCTGACCCTCTCGGAGGAGGCGGTGTCGCTAGGCGACGTGATCTCCGAGTGCCAGTCGATGATCGAGCCGCAGGCGCAGAAGCGTGGCATCAGTCTGTATTTTCCCAGCTTCGAGCTGCCCGTCTTCGTGCAGGCTGATCGCACAAGGCTCAAGCAGGTGCTGATCAACCTGCTGTCCAACGCCATCAAGTACAACCAGCCTAGTGGCACCGTCAGTGTGGATTTCACAGTGATCGCAGGTATCCGCACCCGCATCAATGTGCGAGACACTGGTCAGGGCCTGCCACCCGAAAAAGTCACCCAGCTATTCCAGCCTTTCAACCGGCTGGGCCAGGAGAGCAGTGCGGAAGAGGGCACCGGCATCGGTCTGGTGATGAGCAAGCGTCTGGTCGAGCTGATGCAAGGCGTGATGGGTGTAGAGAGCGTGGTGGGCGAAGGCAGCGTGTTCTGGTTTGAGCTGCACTCGGCCACTGAACCCAAGCTGCATCCGGATGAGCTAGGGCACATCGCGCAGATCGCCGCGCGTGCGGAGCACTGCGGCCCGCAATGCACGTTGCTGTATGTTGAAGACAACCCGGCCAATCTGAAACTGGTGGAGCAACTGATTCTGCGTCGTCCTGACTGGCGGCTGCTGACCGCAGTGACGGGAGGGCTGGGGGTCGAGCTGGCACGTGCGTATCGACCCGATCTGATCCTGATGGACATCAACCTGCCCGGCATCAATGGCTTTCAGGCTTTGGAGATCCTGCGGGAGGATCCGCTGACCGCGCAGATCCCGGTCATCGCACTCACCGCCAACGCCACCCCGGGAGACATCCGCAGAGGGCTTGAAGCGGGGTTTTTTCGCTACCTCACCAAGCCGATCAACGTCGTCGCCTTCATGGAGGCACTTGACCTCGGGCTGGAGTTTGCGGGCAGCAAGCTGCCCAGAGCGGCATAAGAAGTCTGCAAAATGGTCGGGGCGGAGGGATTCGAACCCCCGACCTCTTGTACCCAAAACAAGCGCGCTACCAAACTGCGCTACGCCCCGACTTGAGCCTGCACTCTATTTCATGTCGAACGATGGTGGGTCGTGATGGATTCGAACCATCGACCAATTCGTTAAAAGCGAACTGCTCTACCGACTGAGCTAACGACCCAAAGAGCGTTCGAGACAAAACAGGCCACACAAATGTTGTTGCCAGCTTGGGACATTTGCGGGGCGCGAAGGATAGGGGAGATGCGGCATCGACGCAATCCATTTGGGAACGGGCAGGCGCGCGTGACACAATTCCAGCCCGCCGCCTTGCAGGGTCTGGCGCAGCGTACCGCACCACAACCGAGAAGATTGCCCGCATCCCGATGACGCCCTCCGCCGGACTCAAGTTTCGCCAAGCCCTTGCCACCGAGGCTCCATTGCAGATTCCCGGTGCCATCACCGCCTATGCGGCCCGCATGGCCGAGGCCACCGGTTTCAAGGCGCTTTACATTTCCGGTGGCGGTGTCGCGGCCAACTCGCTGGGCATGCCGGACCTGGGCATCAGCACCATGGAGGATGTGCTGACCGACCTGCGCCGCATCACCGAGGTGACCACACTGCCGGTGCTGGTGGATATCGACACCGGCTGGGGTGGGGCGTTCAACATCGCCCGCACCATTCGCCATTTCATCAAGGCGGGTGCTGGCGCGGTGCATATCGAGGATCAGGTGGGGCAGAAGCGCTGCGGCCACCGCCCGGGCAAGGAGGTGGTCACCCTCGATGAAATGGTCGATCGCGTAAAGGCTGCCGTTGATGCCCGCACCGACCCCAATTTCGTGATCATGGCCCGCACTGATGCGGCGGCGGTGGAGGGCATTGACAAGGCCATCGAGCGCGCCGTGGCGTACGTCGAGGCTGGTGCCGACATGATCTTCCCCGAGGCGATGAAAACGCTGGAGGACTACAAGAAGTTCAAGGCGGCGGTGAAGGTGCCGATCCTCGCCAACATCACCGAGTTCGGCGCAACGCCGCTCTATACCAAAGAGGAGCTGGCAGCGGCCGATGTGGACATGATTCTGTATTGCTGCGGCGCCTACCGCGCCATGAACAAGGCCGCGCTCAACTTCTACCAGACGCTGCGCGCCGAAGGCACGCAGAAGAATGTGGTGCCGACCATGCAGACGCGCATGGAGTTGTATGACTACCTCGGCTACCACGCTTATGAGCAGAAGCTCGATGCGCTGTTTGCCAGCAAGAAGAGCTAGCCCCACACCATCGTCATTCCTGCGAAGGCGGGAATCCAGTTTTGTGTAGAGGGTGCGTCAACCGCCAACTGGATTCCCGCCTTCGCGGGAATGACAATCAAAATAACTGGAGATCACAAATGTCCGACGCTGCAACCCCCGCGCCTTTCAAATCGAAGAAATCCGTTGCTCTGTCTGGCGTCACCGCCGGCAACACCGCGCTTTGCACCGTGGGCAAGACCGGTAACGATCTGCACTACCGTGGCTACGACATTCTCGATGTCGCCGCCCAATGCGAGTTCGAGGAAATCGCGCATCTTCTGGTGCACGGCAAGCTGCCGACCACGAGTGAACTCAAGGCCTACAAGGTCAAGCTCAAATCTCTGCGCGGCCTGCCCGCTGCGGTGAAGACCGCGCTCGAACAGCTGCCGCCCTCGGCCCACCCGATGGACGTGATGCGCACCGGTGTGAGCGTGCTCGGCTGCGTGCTGCCGGAGAAGGACGACCACAACCACGCCGGCGCGCGCGACATCGCCGACAAGCTCATGGCCTGCCTCGGCTCCATGCTGCTCTACTGGTACCACTTCGCCCACAACGGCAACATGATCGAGGTGGAGTCCGACGAGGACTCCATCGGTGGCCACTTTCTGCACCTGCTGCATCAGGAGAAACCCAAGGCCAGCTGGGTGAAGGCCATGCACACCTCACTGGTGCTGTATGCCGAGCACGAGTTCAATGCCAGCACCTTCACTTCGCGTGTGGTGGCCGGTACGGGCAGCGACATGCACAGCGCCATCTGCGGCGGCATCGGCGCCCTGCGCGGCCCCAAGCATGGCGGCGCCAACGAAGTCGCCTTCGAGATCCAGAAGCGCTACGACACGCCGGATGAGGCCGAGGCCGACATCAAGGCGCGCGTTGAGCGCAAAGAGGTGGTGATCGGCTTCGGCCACCCGGTCTACACGATCAGCGATCCGCGCAACAAGGTGATCAAGCAGGTCGCCCACGATCTGTCGAAGGAGGCCGGCAGCACCAAGATGTTCGACATCGCCGAGCGTCTGGAGACGGTGATGTGGGATATCAAGAAAATGTTCCCCAACCTCGACTGGTTCAGCGCCGTGAGCTACCACGTGATGGGCGTGCCCACCGCCATGTTCACGCCGCTGTTCGTCATCGCCCGCACCTCAGGGTGGAGCGCGCACGTCATCGAGCAGCGCATCGACGGCAAGATCATCCGCCCTACGGCCAACTACACCGGGCCAGAAGACTTGAAGTTCGTGCCGATCAAAGATCGCAAGTAACAATCTGTCATTCCCGCGAAAGCGGGAATCCAGAGCGCGGAAGGATGAGCTACTACGTTTACCTGCTCGCCAGCGAGCGGAACGGAACGCTCTACGTGGGCATGACCAACGATCTGGTTCGTCGCGTGTGGGAACACAAGAGCAACGTGGTCGAAGGCTTCACCAAGCGTTACCGAGTGCACACGCTGGTGTGGTTCGAATCGGCCGAAGAGCCAGCGGCAGCGATTTTGAGAGAGAAGCAGATCAAGAAGTGGAGCCGCCGCTGGAAGCTGGACTTGATCGAGCAAGAGAATCCACGCTGGCTCGACTTATACGACTCGATTACGGCGTAACTGGATTCCCGCGTTCGCGGGAATGACAAGATTTAAAGAAGGTTGAGGAACCCATGAACACCACCCACCGCAAGAATCTCCCCGGCACCAAACTCGACTACTTCGACGCCACTGAGGCCGTCAACACCATCAAACCAGGCGCCTGGCCCAAGCTGCCCTACACCGCCCGCGTGCATGCCGAAAACATCGTCCGCAAGGCCGACCCGAAGATGGTCACGGCCTATCTCGGCCAGCTCATCGAGCGCAAGCGCGATCTCGATTTCCCCTGGTTCCCCGCGCGCGTGGTCTGCCACGACATCCTCGGCCAGA
Source organism: Nevskiaceae bacterium (assembly GCA_021731445.1). Taxonomy (GTDB): domain Bacteria; phylum Pseudomonadota; class Gammaproteobacteria; order Nevskiales; family Nevskiaceae; genus Stagnimonas. Next base: position 10,086 of record JAKFXK010000040.1, read on the forward strand.
CCGCACTGGTCGATCTCGCCGGCCTGCGCGATGCCATCGCCGACATGGGCGGCGACCCGGCGAAGGTGAACCCGGTGGTGCCGGTGCAACTGATCGTCGATCACTCGCTGGCGGTGGAGCACGGCGGCTTCGAGAAGGATGCCTTCGCCAAGAATCGCGCGGTGGAGGATCGCCGCAACGACGACCGCTTCCACTTCATCAACTGGACCAAGAAGGCCTTCAAGAATATGGAGGTCATCCCGCCGGGCAACGGGATCATGCATCAGATCAATCTGGAGCGAATGAGCCCGGTGATCTACACGCTGGATGGCGTCGCCTTCCCAGACACCTGCGTCGGCACCGACAGCCATACGCCGCATGTGGATGCGCTCGGCGTCATCGCCGTGGGCGTGGGCGGGCTCGAAGCCGAGAACGTGATGCTCGGCCGCGCGAGCTGGATGCGCCTGCCGGACATCATCGGCGTGGAGCTGAGCGGCAGGCCCGCGGAAGGCATCACCGCCACCGACGTGGTGCTGGCCATGACCGAGTTTCTGCGCAATTCGAAAGTGGTCGGCGCCTACCTGGAGTTCTACGGCGAGGGGGCGAGCGCACTCACGCTCGGCGACCGCGCCACCATCAGCAACATGGCGCCGGAATACGGCGCGACGGCGGCGATGTTCTTCATCGACCAGAACACCATCGACTACCTCAAGCTCACCGGCCGCAGCGATGAGCAGGTGAAGCTGGTCGAGCTCTACGCTAAGCACACTGGCCTGTGGGCCGATGCTCTCAAGACCGCCGAATACGAGCGAGTGCTCAAGTTCGATCTCGGCACCGTCGTGCGCAACATGGCCGGCCCCAGCAACCCGCACAAGCGCCTGCCCACGTCGGCCCTCGCGGAGCGCGGCATTGCCGCACCGTGGCAGCAGCCCGCAGACGGCAGCATGCCCGACGGCGCGGTGATCATTGCCGCCATCACCAGCTGCACCAACACCAGCAACCCGCGCAACGTCATCGCCGCCGGCCTGCTCGCACGCAACGCCAACCGTGCGGGCCTCACGCGCAAGCCCTGGGTGAAGTCCTCGCTCGCACCCGGCTCGAAAACCGTCGAGCTATATCTGCAAGACGCCAAGCTGCTGAGCGAACTGGAAGCCCTCGGCTTCGGCATCGTCGCCTTCGCCTGCACGACCTGCAATGGCATGAGCGGCGCGCTCGACCCGGCGATCCAGAAGGAGATCATCGACCGCGACCTCTACGCCACCGCCGTGCTGTCCGGCAACCGCAACTTCGATGGCCGCATCCACCCGTATGCCAAGCAGGCCTTTCTCGCCAGCCCGCCGCTGGTGGTCGCCTACGCCATCGCCGGCACCGTGCGCTTCGATATCGAGAAGGACGTGCTCGGGCTCGACAAGAGCGGCAAGCCCGTCACGCTCAAGGACCTCTGGCCCACCGATGCCGAGATCGACGCGGTGGTGAAAGCCAGCGTCAACCCCACGCAGTTCCGCGCCGTCTACGACGAGATGTTCAAGCCCAGCGTGGCGAGCGGCGAGCAAATCAGCCCCAACTACGCCTGGCGCGAGATGAGCACCTACATCCGCCGCCCGCCGTATTGGGAAGGCGCGCTCGCCGGCGCCCGCACGCTCAAGGGCATGAGGCCCCTCGCCGTGCTGCCCGACAACATCACCACCGATCACCTCTCGCCCTCGAACGCGATCATGATGAACAGCGCGGCCGGCGAATACCTGCACAAGATGGGCCTGCCGGAAGAGGACTTCAACAGCTACGCCACCCACCGCGGCGACCATCTGACGGCGCAGCGCGCCACCTTCGCCAACCCGCAGCTCGTCAACGAGATGGTGGTGGTCGACGGCAAGGTGAAGAAGGGTTCGCTCGCGCGCATCGAGCCGGAAGGCACCATCACGCGCATGTGGGAAGCGATTGAAACCTACATGGCGCGCAAGCAGCCGCTGATCATCGTCGCCGGTGCCGACTACGGCCAGGGCAGCTCACGCGACTGGGCCGCCAAGGGCGTGCGCCTCGCGGGTGTGGAGGCGATTGCGGCGGAAGGTTTTGAACGCATCCACCGCACCAACCTCATCGGCATGGGCGTGCTGCCGCTGGAGTTCAAGCCCGGCACCACGCGGCTGACCTTGGGGATTGATGGCACGGAGACGTTTGATGTGGTCGGCGAGCGCAAGCCGCGGACGACGCTGACGCTCGTCATTACTCGCCGCTCTGGCGAGAAGGTTGAGGTGCCGATGACTTGTCGGCTCGACTCTGACGAAGAAGTGTCGGTGTATGAGGCGGGGGGGGTGTTGCAGCGGTTTGCGATGGATTTTCTGGCTTCGTCTAGCGCTGCCTAGCAGGCAACTTGCTGCATAAGCAGACGGATTAGAGCTTTCGACAATTGCTGCCGAGGGGTCGGCAGCAACAATAACTCGGGGACATTTTGATGGGCGCAGAGTTGCTTGATTTGCCAGCGGTGAAGTTTGTAGTTGATGCATTTACGGGCGATGCCATGACGACACTTTGGGTCGCATTGCTTGGTGCATTCGCGGGTGCTAAGGCTGCACAACTTTCATCTGATCGCGCCAAAAATCGTGATGAATTGCTGGCGGAAGTGCGCGCCATCAATTCGGTTCTCTTAATGGCAATAGCGATACTGAACACTGCGCTCTCTTTGAAAAGGCAGCACGTCAAACCCTTAAAAGAGAAATTCGACAGCGAGAGAGACCGATTTTTAGCTCGACAAGCCTATGTGAAGGCTGGCGGTCAGCAGGCAGAGGAATACCTCGTCACCTTTGATTTAGTGTTGGTGGATTTTCCTCGGATGGATGTCGAGTCTCTCCAGACGAGATTATTCGAGCGAATAACCGCACCTGCCAGAGCAACACTTGCGGCATCCCAACTTAGCGGCATCATCGACAATCTGCGTGATTGTTTTCGGCGGCGTGCCGAATTGGTAGAAGGATACAAAGGCGTCCAAGATTTGCCCCTCATGACCGGGCTCTACTTTGGTTTGCGATCGCGCGATGGCCGCATCCATGAGGAATATCCCAATACTGTTGCAGGAATGGCCACGCTAACCGACGACGTTCTTTTTTTCAGTCACGTGGTTATTAAAGACTTAGCCGAGCATGGCGGCCTCGTGTTGGCGCGATACAAAAAACTTGTGCCATCCGCGATTGAGAGAATTATCAGCTTCGATGTGAGTCAACGTGGCGTAGTCGATCTGATGCCTGCCGAGGAACTTTATAGAGCCTGGACCTCCGGATTCAGGAAAGTTGGCGACAGGCTCGAGCCAACAGTTTCAATTGAAACCTCGCTGTGAGGATGCTGCCTTATCGCGCTGACGCGCTCTGACTCTCTGTGCGTTTGGAGTGAATGCGGTTTCGCCTAAGGGCGACTCACTTTTCTTTGCTTCGCCAAAGAAAAGTAAGCAAAAGAAAGGCGACCCGATACGGTGGTGCCGCTGCGCGTCACTACCCTGCGATGCTCGGCTCAAAGGGGCGCTGCGGAGCTCGCTTCGCTCAGACAGTCCTCGCGCACAGCCCCCTTTGAGCCCGCGCTTCTCGGCACCTCCCACGGGGCCCGACGTCAAAAGCCACGTCACATGCCGCAGCAACGACCACGGCATTCGCTTTGCTCATTCTGGATTCCCGCTTTCGCGGGAATGACGTTGGTATGGGGCCACATCTGCTTCGTCCATCGAGGATGATATGGACAAGGTGCCCATTTAACTCGTCCGACCGTGACCCAACTGCTTTTATGAAATTGATCATTCGCAATCTCGCCCGCAGCACGACCGAAGCTCAGGTGCGCACCCTTTTCTCAAACGTGGGCGGTGTGCAGTCTTGTGACTTGGTGATGGACAAGATCACTGGCGAATCAAAGGGCTTTGCGTTCGTCGAAATGCCCAAGGCAGGCGATGCCAAGGCGGCCATCAAGCTGCTCAACAACACGCTCGTTGACGACAGCCGGGTTCGCGTCAAGAAAGCGGAGGAAAAACCAGCCTAGCGTTTTTCGGGGCGCTGCGGGCGAAATGGCAGGAGCCATTTCGGTGAGCGCAGCGAATCCCGAAGGGACAAGGTGCAGGATGCACCTTGCAACTCGCTTCGCTCAGACAGTCCTCGCGCACAGCCCCCTTTGAGCCTGCGCTTCTCGGCACCTCCCACGGGGCCCGACGTCAAACGCCACGTCACAAGCAACAGCACGGCATTCGCTGCGCTCACTCTGGATTCCCGCTTTCGCGGGAATGACGTTAGTTGGTGAGGGTGATGCGCTTTGGCAAGGTAGAAGAAACAACAGCAGCTTGTCATTCCCGCGAAAGCGGGAATCCAGGTGAGCGCGAGGCGCTCATGCTTTTGACCTGGGGCGGTGCTTGTCCGATGCAGGCCGCTGGCGACATGGGGGAACCGTAGCTGCGCATGAGTCTGGCTGGCGTAAATGTCAACTGGTCCTAGTCCGCCGAGGTGCTTTGCGCCTTGCAGCAGGCGCTTCGTCCATCTGCACGTCAGCGAGCTTGTCCTTCTGGCGGCTGCTGAGTTTCGCGCGGGCTTTCTCGGCGATTTCCTCGTAGTGGATGCGCATCTGTTCGAGGTCCTCCTCCTCCAGTTCCTCGACATCAAGCAGGGCGGTCTCAGCGCCTTTGACGGCGCGGATCAGCTCGTCGAGCTTGACATGCACTGCGGTGGCGTCGCGGTTCTGGGTGTTCTGGATCAGGAACACCATCAGGAAGGTGACGATGGTCGTGCCGGTGTTGATCAGCAGCTGCCAGGTGTCGCTGTACCCGAACAGTGGGCCCGTCAAAGCCCAGACCACGAGCACTGCCATCGCCAGCACGAAGCTGGCAGGGCGCCCTGCTGCGTGAGAGGTCCATTTGGCGAAACGGGTGAAGATCGAAGCGGGTTTATTGTTCATGGATGTCCTGCCGGTAACGGTGGGGCACGCTCCTGATTGCCTGAGCGTGAACAGGCGCTTAGTGGAGCAGGTGAAATGGCTTGCAGCCTGAATGGAATCACGACCTGACATTTCTCTGCGGCTAAGCTTCTCGCATCTCACTGACAATCCCACTACCACCGCAAGGGTTCGATATGACTGGTACCGTCAAGCTGCATCGGGTGTTCAAGGCGCCACCGGATCGCGTCTACCGCGCCTTTCTCGACCCGGATGCGATGGTGAAGTGGCTGCCGCCGCATGGCTTCATCGGCAAGATGCACTCGATGGATGCCCGCGTGGGTGGCGGCTACAGGATGAGCTTCACCAACTTCGGCACCGGCAAGAGCCACAGCTTTGGCGGCACCTATCTGGAGCTGGTGCCGAGCGAGCGCCTCCGCTACAACGACCAGTTCGATGACCCGAATCTGCCGGGTCAGATGGTGGTGACGGTGACACTGAAGGCCGTCGCCTGCGGCACCGAGGTGCAGATCATGCAGGAGGGCATTCCGGACATGATTCCGGTCGAGTTCTGCTATCTCGGCTGGCAGGAATCGCTGAGCTTGCTGGCGCACGTGGTCGAACCCGAAATACCGGATGGCCCTTGAGTACTCCGGCGTGGCGTCAGATGCGTTTGCAGCGGCAGGGTGAAACGCTCGCGGGCCAGCCTTGGCCTGTGGATGCAGCCGCGTTCCCGGGCTGGGACGGTACGGTGGCAGGCGCCTTTGCCTTGCAGGCACAGCTCGCCGAAAGCCTGCTGCTGCGCGATGACTTTCGCACGCCCCTGCGACGGATTGCCGGTGTCGATGTCGGCTTCGAGGACGAGGGCCGCACCACGCGCGCGGCGGCGGTGCTGCTTGATGCCGACACCCTGCAACCCCTGACGGAAGTCATCGCACGTCGCGCCACCACCATGCCCTATGTGCCGGGCTTGCTGTCGTTCCGCGAGCTGCCGGCTGTAGTGGCAGCACTCTCAGCCCTGCCGCAGGTGCCGGACCTGGTGGTCTGCGACGGGCAGGGCATTGCGCATCCGCGCAGGCTGGGCATAGCCGCGCACGTTGGCATCGCCACCGGCTTGCCGACCCTCGGTGCGGCCAAGAAGCGGCTCGTGGGCGTGCATGACGCGGTCGGGCCGCAGCGCAGTGATCGAACACCCTTGCTGGATGCACGCAGCCAAGAGCCCATCGGCTGGGTACTGCGCAGCAAGGACGGCTGCAATCCCCTGATCGTCTCGCCCGGCCACCGGGTGAGCCTTGCGACGTCGGTAGAGCTGGTGCTGCGCTGGACGAGGCGCTATCGGCTGCCGGAACCGACCCGGCTGGCGGATCGGCTGGCCTCGCGGCGCGGCGGGTCGGCAAGCCCGCAGCACAGTCTGCTGTGAGCCTTCTCAGCACAGAGGGATTGCGGCGACAATCCAGCGAGTCCAAAAAGCCAAGCGAAGCATGACCCACAAACCCCAGATCAGGATTGCCGCCACCTACATGCGCGGCGGCACCAGCAAGGGCGTGTTCTTCCGCCTTGAGGATTTGCCGGCGGCGGCGCAGCTGCCGGGTGCGGCGCGCGATGCGCTGCTGATGCGGGTCATCGGCAGCCCCGACCCGTATGCAAAGCACACCGATGGCATGGGGGGTGCCACCTCCAGCACGAGCAAGGCGGTCATCATCAGCAAGAGCAGCCAGCCCGGCCACGATGTGGACTACCTCTACGGGCAGGTCTCCATCGACCAGGCCTTCGTGGACTGGAGCGGCAACTGCGGCAATCTCTCGACAGCGGTCGGACCATTCGCCATCGCCAATGGAATGATTGATTCCGCTCGGCTGCCACAGCACGGCATGGCGGTGATCCGAATCTGGCAGGCCAACATCGGCAAGACCATCATCGCCCACGTGCCGATCACTGATGGTGCGGTGCAGGAGACGGGAGACTTCGAGCTGGATGGCGTGACCTTTCCCGCTGCCGAGATCGTGCTGGAGTTCATCGACCCATCCGACGAAGGGGACGGCGAGGGTGGTGGCTCGATGTTCCCCACCGGCCATCTGGTGGATGAGCTCGAAGTGCCGGGCGTCGGCACACTCAAGGTCACGATGATCAATGCCGGCATCCCGACGGTCTTCGTCAATGCCGCCGACATCGGTTACAGCGGCACCGAGCTGCAGGACGCCATCAATGGCGACGCCGCCGCACTCAAGAAGTTCGAGATCATCCGCGCCCATGGCGCGGTGCGCATGGGGCTGATCAAGGACGTCAGCGACGCTGTGAAGCGTCAGCACACGCCGAAGGTGGCTTTCGTCGGCCCCGCCACGGGTTACGTCTCGTCGAGCGGCAAACAGGTGGCGGCGGGCGACATCGACCTCAATGTGCGCGCCCTCAGCATGGGCAAGTTGCACCACGCGATGATGGGCACCTGCGCGGTAGCCATCGGCACCGCAGCAGCGATCCCCGGCACACTGGTCAATGCCGCCGCTGGTGGTGGTGCGCGCACGGCGGTGCGCTTCGGCCATCCCAGTGGCACCTTGCGGGTCGGTGCGGAGGCCGCACAGAGCAACGGCGAATGGGCGGTGAAGAAGGCCATCATGAGTCGCAGCGCAAGGGTGCTGATGGAAGGCTTCGTGCGTGTGCCGGGGGCGTGATCTGAGATAGCACGGTCATTCCGGCTTGCGCCGGAGTGACAGGTAGGAAGTGGTGCAATGCCATGCAAACGCCGATAATGCGAATGAATGTCAATTAACCCGCCACCGTCTGCCGCCGTCATGAGCCTGCTGGGTCTGCCTCGCCACCAGTTTGCGCGGGTCGTGCAGGTTGATGACCGCACTCCCAACGACCGCGTCTCGCGCCGCCTGCGCGAGCTGGGCTTCGTGCCCGGCGAGACGGTGAGCTTGGTTGCGACCGGCCCGGTCGGTGCCGATCCGGTGCTGATCCAGGTCGGCTACACGCGCTTTGCCTTGCGTCGCGCCGAGGCGGAGCGGGTTCGGGTCGTGCTGCAATGAGCCGACCCACCGCCTCAGCAGCGGCTGCGAATGCAGCATGGCCGCCACCACGCAGGATCATCCAATCGGATCAGTCTTGTGGAGCCGCGCAATGACTGCTCTCAACATCGCCCTCGTCGGCAACCCCAATTGCGGCAAGACGGCACTGTTCAACCGTCTCACCGGCTCGCGCCAGAAGGTGGCGAACTATGCCGGCGTGACGGTGGAGCGCAAGGAAGGCCGCTTCACCGACGCGCAGGGTCGCGTGGTACGCGTGCTGGATTTACCCGGCACCTACAGCCTTGCGGCAACGAGCCCGGACGAGGCCATTACCCGCGACGTCTGCCTCGGCCGCATGCGGGGCGAGACCACGCCGGACTTGCTGCTGTGCGTCGCCGATGCCACCAATCTGCGTCTGCATCTGCGCTTTGTGCTGGAGGTGCGTCAGCTCGGCCTGCCGATGGTGCTGGCACTCAACTGTGCCGACCTCGCCGAGAAGCGCGGCATCCGAATTGATGTGCGCAAGCTCGAAGCCGCGCTGGGGCTGCCGGTGGTGCAGACCATTGCCGTGCAGTCCGGCGGCACGCAGGCCCTGGTGCAGCGGCTCAGTGCCGCGCTGCCTGCGGTGCCCAAGGCACTGGCAGAGGGCAGTGATCTGCATGCTGTGGTCAACAGCATCCTCGATGAGGCCGTCACCATGCCGCGCCGCACGGCAGCCATCGACGACCAGCTCGACCGCGTGCTGCTGCACCCGGTTGCGGGTCTGGCCATCCTTGCAGCGGTGATGTTCCTGATCTTTCAGGCCGTGTTCTCCTGGGCCGAGCCGATGATGGGCGGCATCGAGTCGCTCGTGGCCTTGATGGGCGAGGGCGTGACTGCCGCGCTGCCCGCCGGCCTGCTGCAAAGCCTGCTGGTGGACGGCATCCTGGCGGGCGTCGGCGGCGTGATCGTGTTCCTGCCGCAGATTCTCATCCTGTTCCTGTTCATCCTGGCGCTGGAGGAATCCGGCTATCTGCCGCGTGCGGCGTTTCTGCTCGACCGCTTCATGGTCGGTGCCGGTCTCACCGGCCGCTCGTTCATCCCGCTCTTGTCGAGCTTTGCCTGCGCCATCCCCGGCATCATGGCGACGCGCACCATCCAGGACCCGCGCGATCGCATCGCCACCATTCTGGTCGCGCCCTTGATGACCTGCTCGGCGCGCCTGCCGATCTATGCGCTGCTGATCGGTGCCTTCATCCCGGCACAAACCGTGTGGGGTGTGTTCAATCTGCAGGGGCTGGTGCTGTTCTCGCTGTACGTGTTCGGCATTGTCTCCGCGCTCGCCGTCGCCTATGCGATGAAGTGGTGGCGAAAGGACAAGACCGAGCACACCCTGCTGCTCGAACTGCCCTCGTACCGCCTGCCCAACGCGCGTGACTTGGCGCTGGGCCTTTGGGAGCGTGCCGCGATCTTCATCAAGCGCGTCGGCGGCATCATTCTTTCGCTCACGATCATTCTCTGGGCGCTATCGAGTTTTCCGGCCCCGCCGCCGGATGCCATCGGCCCCGCCATCGACTACAGCCTCGCAGGCCGCATCGGCCACTGGATGGAGCCGCTGTTTGCGCCGATTGGTTTCAACTGGCAGATCTGCATCGCGCTGATTCCTGGCCTTGCCGCGCGCGAGGTGGCCGTGAGCGCGCTCGCCACCGTGTATGCGCTCTCTGCCGCGAGCGATGAGCTGGCTTCTGATCTGCTCTCGCCGATCATCGCCGCGCAATGGGGTCTGCCGACGGCGCTCTCGCTGCTCGCCTGGTACGTGTTCGCGCCGCAGTGTCTCTCCACGCTCGCCACCATCCGCCGCGAGACCAGCTGGCGCATCACGCTGATCGCCACCGGCTATCTGTTCGGGCTTGCCTACGCCGCCTCGTTCATCACCTATCGCATCGCGGTGGCGCTGGCATGAGCAGCTACGCCGCTTTTGAGTGGATGGTGATCGCCGTGCTGGTGCTGAGCAGCTTGCGCGTGGTCTGGCTGCGGGTCGTCAAGCCCGCGTTGCAAAAACCCAAGGCCTCATGTGCCAGCGGCTGTACGCGATGCCTTGCTAAGCACTGAGCCTTAGAGCAACTTTGGTTTAAGTGCATACATATAAATCCGTCATTCCCGCGTACGCGGGAATGACGATGATTTGATGTCGGCACTTGAACGAAAAACACTCTAGCGTTTGCCGCAGTCCAGGCTGAAATGCAGATGGCATTATTAAATGCCGGTCGACACAAGCGCGCCGGTGATTCCTGGAGGAGAAAATCCATGCAGACCATCCGCGGCGTGCTTCGCAATACCTGCGGCCTGTTTGCACTGGGTGCTCTTGCCTACGCAGCATCTGCCGCAGTGCCGTCCTCGGGCGAGCTCTCGCCCGCGCAGCCCTCACTCGAATTCAGTGCGGGTCCTTTTCTGGTTGCCAACCCCGGTGGCCGCGTGCTGGGCGACGGCTGTGTGCCGGAAAGCGGCAGCTGCGAGGAGTACGCAGTGACGCTCAATCTGCCCTCTGCGTATCTGGTCAGCCACCCGCGCGCCGAGATCGTGGTGGAACTGGACTGGAGCAATCCACAGGCTGACTTCGATCTGGTGGTGGTCGACGACACCGGCACGCCGGTGGTGTATTCGGGCAGTTCGGCGAAACCGGAAAGCGCACTGCTTCCGGTCGAGCCGGGCCAACATCAATACACCTTGCAGGTGTTTGCCGGCATTCCGCTGGGCGACACGGTGCAAGGCAGCATCAGGCTGCGCGATTCGACCCTGCCGCAACTGCCGCCGGCATCCGGTGCGCCGCCGCGTTTCCAGGTGCATGCCGCACCGGCCAGCGTCGCCGTGTTCGCCGGGGAGCCGACGATGGATGTCAATCCACGGACCAACACCGCGCTGTTCCTGGCATTCCTGGAAACATACCGGCTGGATTTTGACGACAGCACCTCGCCGGCGGCAGCGACCTGGACCCAGGTTTCGGCCGAGAGCACGAAGCGCACCAGCCAGGACCCCATCCTCAACACCGATCCCCAGACCGGACGCAGCTTCGTCATCCAGTTGCAGCTGGCGACCAGTCTCATTGCCTTTACCGACGATGACGGAGAGAGCTGGACCACCAGCACCGGGCCCGGCGCGCCGCACGGTTTCGATCATCCTTCGCTGGGCCTGGGCCCTTATCCGGGGGGTCTGGAGACCCTGCGCAGGGGCAGCTATGTCAATGCCGTCTATTACTGCTCGCACGCCTTGCTCACCGCGAGTTGTTCGCGCAGTGACGATGGTGGCTTGAGCTTTGCCCCGGCGGTGCCGGTCTACACCGGCAATCAATGCCAGGGCGGGCATGGCTTTGTCACGGTGGCGCCCGATGGCGCGGTCTACGTGCCCAACCAGGCCTGCGACAACCGGCAGGCCTTTGCATTGTCGGTGGACGCGGGCCAGACCTGGCAGGTACGGACGCTGCCGTTCGCACAGGCGGCCATTGGTTCGCATCCCAGTATCGCCTTGGATGCGGCCAACACCCTGTACTTTGCCTACCAGGCTGCCGATGGCCGCGCGCGGGTGGCAGTGACGCGCGATCGTGGCGTCAGCTGGGAGCACGATCAGGATATCGGCGAACGGTTGGGCATCCGCAACAGCGTCTTCCAATCGGTTGTGGCGGGCGATGCCGGACGTGCGGCGATGGCCTTTCTCGGCAGCGAGACCCCCGGCAACTACCAGGCGACCGACTACCCCGGCGTCTGGTACCTGTACATCGCCATGACCTACGACGGCGGCGCCAGCTGGCATCTGGTCAATGGCACCCCGGACGACCCCGTGCAGGGCCCGGGCGGGGTCTGCGTGGCCGGTGTCGCCTGCACCGGCAATCGCAACCTGTATGACTTCAACGACATCGCGGTCGACGCCAAGGGCCGCGTGCTCGCTGCCTTTGCCGATGGCTGCATCGGCGACTGCGTGCGCGGCGGCCACAGCACTTTCAGCAGCGTTGGCGCCTTCACCCGCCAGTCCGGTGGTCGCGGTCTGTTTGCCCGCTTTGACCCGGTGGAACCTGCCGTGCCCGGCGCGCCGCTGCTGTCGGCAGAGCGCGGCAGCGAGGGGGTGGTGTTGAGCTGGCCGCTGGTCGACGATGGCGGCAGCGCCGTCCGCAATTACCGGGTCTACCGTGCTCTGGGCAATGGCCCGCTCAGCCTGCTCGCCGATACCGGCGTGGTGCCGGCTTACGCCGATCGCAGTGCACGCGATCTGACGCTGAGCTATCGCTACGCGGTCACCGCCAGCAACGCGGTTGGTGAAGGTCAGCGAGGCAAGGAGCTGACCTCCGCGCTGGCAATGGGTGATGGTCTCGAGGCTTGTGGTCTGCCGGGCATCAAGCTGTTCGACGATCCCGAAGATGCCAACACCGCGCCCGCCAACCCGGAGATCGAGGTGCAGTCGCTGTCGGTCGCGGAGCCGCTGGCGCAACCCGGCCAGCTGGTGGTGACACTCAAGCTTGCCGCCTTGCCGCCCGTGCTGCCCCCCGGACGCCATTGGCGGATCACTCTGGATGCTCCGGATCGCCACCGTTATTTCTTGATCGCCGACACACTGGAATCCGCGACGCCGGTCTATTCTTATGGCCGCTTTGGCACACCGGAGGACTATTCAGCCCCGGTGCTGTTGGGGGAGCCGGACTCGGTCGAAGTTGGCGCCGACGGCAGCCTGATTTTCACCATCGCGCGCGACAAGATCGGTGCCAGCGGGCCGGGCATGCTTGATGCCGTGCTGGTGCGCGCCTATATGGGCGACCCTACTTCTGTGTTTGATGATGCCGGCCCCGGCCGCTACCGCTTGAGGCCGGCGAGTGGCTGCGCTGAGATTGCCGCGCCGCCTCCGGAACCGCCGCCGACCATGCCACCGAGCGCACCCCCAGCCAGCCAACCCACCGCGCCGCCCATTGCTGCCGTACCCACCGAGAGCGGCAGGTTTGGCGGTTCGATCAGCCTGTCACTGCTGCTCGCCTTGAATCTACTGGCCTTTGCACGCCTCGGTGCACGCACCGGGCTTCACTCAAGATTGTTGAAGTGCGAATGTCAGCGGATATGCGTTGCCAGCACGCTGCCGAACGCAGGCAACAGTTTTTGCAGCTCATCGCCAGCCGAACCGCGAAACCGCTTGTAGAGTGACTTCGCAGTGGTGTTGTGGATGGTGGCCATGCGCGCATCGACGGCATCCAGCACGACCGTGGCTGCGCGTGGTGCCTGCTGCGAGAGGTAACTGCCAAAGTCCAACCCTTGGGTCTTTTTGAACTCGGCATACAGGGGGTCGAGTGCTTTGGCGATGTCGGGCAACAGCTTGCGGGCGGCGGTAGCGGCGATGTCCGGCTTGGCGGCGCGCAGGGTGTTGAAGCCAATCTTCATCGCCGCACCGCTGATGCCGCCCTTGGCGGCGATGTGGGTTTCGAGCGTGCGGGCGAGATCGTTCACCAGTGTTTCGGGCTGGCCCAGGGACAATAGAATGCCGGATAGTGACGAGCTGGAACTCATGGTTTTCAAGGGCGAGGATCGCAGTGGCGGACGAAGAAAAAAAAGCGATGAAGCCTAGCATCGCGCGGCTCAAGACCGGCAGCTTCGAGCGCAATTTTGCGTTGGCGAAACTCGGCGTGGGGGCCGGGGCGAAAATTGCCGTGCACTCGCTCTCCAACATCTTTCGCGGCGAGGTATCGAAGACCGAGGCCGACCGCGATTTCTACAAGGTGCAGGCACAGGTGCTGGCCGATGAACTGGGCCAGCTCAAAGGCAGCGTGATGAAGGCCGGGCAGATGCTGGCGATGTTCGGCGACTACTTCATGCCGCACGAGGCGGTGGAGGTGCTCGGCCAGTTGCAGGACGACACCCCACCCGTGGCCTGGCGGGTCGTGGAGTCGCAGCTGCGTGCCTCGGTGGGTGCTGCTGCCCTCAAAGAACTCGACATCGACGAGAGGCCTTTGGCTGCTGCCTCGCTGGGGCAGGCGCACCGCGCCCGCCGCAAGCGCGATGGGATGGAAGTGGTGGTGAAAATCCAGTATCCCGGCGTGGCGAATGCGATCAACAGTGACATCAAGACGCTCTCGCGCCTGTTGATCGCCAGCCGCCTGACACCGAAGAACCTCGATCTCGCACCGACATTCGCCGAGGTGCGCGAGATGCTGGAAGGCGAGTGTGATTACGCGCAGGAGGCAGCTTTTACCGAAGACTTTGGCCGCCGGCTGGCAGGCGACACGCGCTATGTGGTGCCGCGCGTGTTGCGCGAGTACAGCGGTGCACGGGTGCTCACCACGACCTATGAACGCGGCGTGTCGGTCAGCGACGCCAGCATCCGTGCCCTGCCACAGGCGCGGCGGGATCGCCTGGGGCTGCATTTCGTCGAGCTGTTTCTCACCGAGTTTTTCCGCTGGGGCCTAGTGCAGACCGACCCGCATTTCGGCAACTACCGCATCCGCAGCGATGAGGCTGGCAATGACCAGATCGTGTTGCTGGATTTTGGTGCTACCCGTGCTTTCGAGCGCCGCTTCATCCGCGACTACTCGCTGATCGTCAGTGGTGCGGTGGATCAGGATCGCGCCCGCATCCGCCTTGGGGCAGAAGCCATCGGCCTGATCGGCCCCGAGTTCCCTGACTCTGCCCTGGATGCCTTTGCCGCGATGTGCGAGCGCATCGTCGAACCATTCGAGCCTTCACGTGCGCCGGAGGCCCTGCGTACGGCAGCAGGCAACTACCGCTTCGCCGCCAGCGACCTGCCGATGCGGGTGAGCCAGATTGCGGCTCGCAATGCCTTGACCCGGTCCTTTCGCCTGCCACCGCGCGAGGTGGTGTTTCTGCACCGGCGGCTGGGCGGTGTCTACATCACGCTGGCGACACTGGCGGCGGAACTGAACCTGCGCGAATCGCTCGACAAGGCGCTTGCGGACTCTGGATGAGTGGCAAAAACCACAGGGCATCTGGCCGTCAGCGCGCATGGCCCCTGTGTCGCTGATTGGGTTAGCATCAAGCCACTGCGGCATTACAAGAGTCGTAGACGTGCTCACCCATCCGAGGAGAAACCGGACATGAAAACCTTGTCCCTGGTGCTTAGTGCGCTCGCACTGAGTCTGGTTGCAACACAAGCCCTTGCAAAAGTCGATGCCGCCGAGGCTGCCAAGCTCGGCACCACGCTGACGCCGATTGGCGCGGAGAAAGCCGCCAACAAGGATGGCACCATCCCGGTCTGGACACCGGCGCCGCAGTCGGGTTCGCTCAAGGGCGAGTTTCCGGCAGACCCCAAGATCGACGCCGAGAAGCCGAAGTTCACCATCAACAAGGCGAACATGTCCCAGTACTCGGCCAAGCTCACCGAGGGACACAAGCATCTGCTGCGCTCGTACGACACCTACAAGATGAATGTCTATCCGGGCCATCGCAACGTGTCCTGGCCGCAGGAAATCTACGATGCCACCAAGGTCAATGCCACGGCCTGCACCATCGACGGCACCGACATCCTCGACAACTGCAAGATCGGTTTCCCGTTCCCCATCCCCAAGACCGGTGTCGAGCCGATCTGGAACCACAAGCTGAAATGGCGTGGCGAATCGGTGACCCGCTACAACAACCAGATGATCGTGCAGCCCAACGGCGAGTTCCAGCTGACGAAGATCATCGAAGACGTGCAGTTTTCGTATGCCTCGATCAAAAACCCGGTTCCGCTGACCAAGACCTCCGGCGAATTCCTGAAATATCTCTCGCAGACGGTGGCGCCACCACGTCTGGCCGGCACCTACATCCTCGTGCATGAAAAAGCCGGCACCGGCAACGATGGCCGTGCGGCCTGGCTGTATTCACCGGGCCTCAAGCGCATCCGCCGTGCGCCAACGGTGTGTTGCGACAATCCGTACGAAGGCACCGACGGCCATCAGTTTTACGACCAGGTGGACATGTTCAACGGCGTGCTCGATGGCTACACCTGGAAGCTGGTCGGCAAGAAGGAAATCTACATCGGCTACAACGCCAACAAGCTCGGCGGGCCGGAGACCAAGTTCAAGATGATGGCCAAGCCCAAGCACCTGAACCAGGATGTCGCCCGCTACGAACTGCACCGTGTCTGGGTGGTGGAGGCGACCAATATCGCCACCAAGCGCCACACCTTTGCCAAGCGCGTTTTCTACATCGACGAGGATGGCTGGAACATCGCGGCGGTGGACGACTACGACTCGCGTGGCAATCTCTACCAGTTCCAGGAGGGCCATATGATCTTCGGTGCCAACCTGCAGGCCAGTTCCACCGTGCCGGAGGTCATCTATCACATCACCTCAGGTCGCTACTTCATCACCGCCACGTTCAACGAAGACAAACCCTTGAACCTGACCGCCAAGTTTTCGCCGGACTACTTCACCTCGGCTGCGGTGCAGAAGAAATCGACCAAGTAATTGCTGGCTTACCATCAGCCGCCGGGCAGACAATGCCCGGCGGCTTTTTTAATCACAACCGGAGGGGAGAAAAATGGCCACCAAGATCAATCTCGAACACAAGTTCGGCAAGAGCGTCGCCAAGGTCTGGGCAATGTATTCCGATCGCGCGTTCTTCGAGAAAAAATACGCGGCGACCGGCTGCACCAATGTCGAGGTGCTCGACTACAAGACCAGCGACAAGGGCTTTTCGATCACCGTGCGCTACGACAGCAAGAGCGATGCGCCGCTGCCCGATTTCGCCAAGAAGTTCATGGCCGAGCGCATCACCGTGACGCAAACCGATGCCTGGGATGCCGCAAGCAAGACCGGCAAGATCACCACTGAGCTGAAAGGCGTGCCGATGAAACTCTCGGCCGACATGAAGCTCGAGGCCGCAGGCAAAGGGGCGGTCAACAAGATGCTATGGACACTCTCCAGTGGCATCCCCTTGGTGGGTGGCAAGCTGGAGTCGATCCTGGCCGAGGACGTGAAGGTCAAATCCGCGCGCGACGAGCAGGCTTCGCAGAAACTGCTGGAGGCTTACTGAGTTCGATGGCCGATCAGCCGCCAGAGGATGACCGGCGCGACCCCAGCTTTGCCCAGGCAGCGGTCAGTGCCGCCGCCGCGATGTTCGGCGTGCAAAGCTCGAAGAACCGTGACAAGGACTTCAAAGCCAAAAGCCCGGCCAGGTTCATCTTCATGGGTATGGTCATGGTCATGATCTTCGTCACCTGCGTGCTGTTTGCCGTGCGTTGCTCGATGCAGCAAGCGGGGCTGGCCGGAACCTAGCGGACTGCCTTATGGCAGTCCGCTCCGCCCAGGGGTCAGATCGAAACGCGAGGTCGCGGCAGGGATGCCATGACCAAACCTGCCCGCTTCACGGGCATTTTTATTGGCCGCGATCTAGGCTAGCCTTCACAAACAAGAAAACATAAAAGAGGAGATTGCATGCTCGCCACGCTCGAAGCCGCCCTGCATCAGGCCGGTCAAAACTTCATGGCGACGCCTTGGCTGTTTCTGTCGATGCCGCTGATTGCTGCCGTCATCGGCTACGTCACCAAGATCGCGGCAGTGCGCATGATGTTCCAGCCGCTGGAGTTCATCGGCATCAAACCCTATCTGGGCTGGCAGGGGGTGATCCCGCGCAAGGCGGTGAAGATGGCCTCGATTTCGGTGGATGTCATCACCTCGAAGCTCATCACCATCGAAGAGATCTTCTCGCGGCTCGACCCGCGCCAGATTGCCGCCGAGATCGAAAAGCCCATGCTCGGCGCGGTGGAGCAGATCACCCGTGAAGTCTTGAGCCAGCACCAGCCAGGCCTCTGGGAGATGCTGCCCAACTTCGTACGCGAGCGGCTCATCAAGCGGGTGCAGGCCGAGGCCCCCCAGGTGGTGGCCGAGGTGATGAAGGATCTGCGCAGCAACATCTCGCAGGTGTTCGATCTGAAGCACATGGTCATCAACGCCCTGCTGCGCGACAAGACCCTGCTCAATCGGGTGTTCGCGGAAGTGGGCCACAAGGAGTTCAAGTTCTTCGGCTACTCCGGCCTGGTGTTCGGTTTCATCATCGGGCTGGTGCAGATGGTGACCTGGCTGTTTTATCAATCGCCCTGGATACTGCCCGCATTCGGCATCTTCATCGGCTTTGCCAGCGACTGGCTGGCCTTGCAGATGCTGTTTCACCCCAAGCGGCCGGTGAAGATTCTCGGTCTCACCTATCAGGGCCTGTTCCTGCGCCGCCAGCAGGAGGTCTCGCGTGACTATGCGCGCCTCGTCGCCGACCAGATCATCACCCCCGGCAACATCTGGCAGGGCATTCTGGAAGGCCCCGGCTCGGACAAATTGTTCGCGCTGGTGCAGCGGCATGTCGAGCGCACGGTGGACGAGCAGGCGGGCATCGCCCGGCCCCTGGTCGCCTTCGCTATCGGCTCGCGCCAGTACCAGGACATGAAGAAGGCCGTCACCCAGAAGCTGATCGAGACCCTGCCGCAAACCATGAAAGCCGTCGAGGGCTACGCCGAGGGCGCGATGGACGTGCGCAACACCTTGGTGCAGCGCATGCAGAAACTTAGCCCCGAAGAGTTCGAGGGCATGTTGCGGCCCGCGTTCAAGGAGGACGAGTGGTCGCTGATTCTGGTCGGTGCGGTGCTGGGCGGCATCGTTGGCGAATTGCAGACCTACATGCTGCTGCATTGACGATTGCTGTCATTCCCGCGCAGGCGGGAATGACAAGATTCTCAGCGCGCTTTCTTGAGCTTGTAGAGCGCCTCCAACGCCTGCTTCGGCGTCAGCTCATCGGGGTCGAGCGCATCCAGCAGTTTGAGTGCTTTCGACGGCGGCTCGGCAAACAGGTTGAGCTGTGGGGCGCTGTTGTTGATGGTCGGTGCGCGCGCCGGCTGTTGCTCCAGCTCGGCAAGGATCGTCCGCGCGTTATCGATCACGGTTCTGGGTACGCCCGCGAGAGCAGCGACATGCAGGCCATAGCTGCGATTGGCCGGCCCCTCGCGCACGCTGTGCAGAAAAGCGAGGGTGTCCCCGGCCTCGGCGACTTCCAGATGGACATTGGCCACGCCGGTCTGCGAGCTGGCCAGTGCGGTCAGCTCGAAGTAGTGCGTGGCAAACAGGGTGAAGGCGCGCACTTTTGCGGCCAGGTGCTCGGCACAGGCTCGCGCGAGCGAGAGGCCATCATAGGTGCTGGTGCCGCGCCCGATCTCGTCCATCAGTACCAGTGAATGCTGGGTGGCGTTGTGCAGGATGTTCGCGGTCTCGCTCATCTCGACCATGAAGGTGGATTGCCCACCGGCCAGGTCATCGCCCGCGCCGATGCGGGTGAAGATGCGGTCGATGCGGCCGATTTCGGCGGCGGCAGCGGGCACGAAGGAGCCGCAGTGCGCGAGCAGCACGATGAGTGCGACTTGGCGCATGAAGGTGCTCTTGCCGCCCATGTTGGGGCCGGTGATGACCAGCAGGCGGCGTGCGTCGTTGAGCAGCGCATCGTTCGGCGTGAAGGGGTTGTCGAGCACCGATTCCACCACGGGATGACGGCCCTGCATGATGCTTAACCCAGGGATATCACTGAGGACAGGACGCACCAGATTGAGTGCGGTGCTGCGCTCTGCGAAGCTGGCGAGCACATCCAGCTCGGCCAGTGCGGCGGCTGCGGATTGCAGCTGGGGTAGATGCAGAGCGAGCTCGTCAAGCAGTGCCTCGTAGAGCGCCTTCTCGCGCGCCAGTGCACGGTCGCGGGCGGAGAGCACCTTGTCCTCGAAGGCCTTGAGTTCTTCGGTGATGTAACGCTCGTAATGGGTGAGGGTCTGTCGGCGGCTGTAGTCGGCGGGGATTTTCGCCGTATGCGATTTGCCGATCTCGATGTAGAAGCCATGCACACGGTTGTAGGCGACCTTCAGGCTCTCGATGCCGCTGCGCGCACGCTCCTTGGCTTCGAGATCAAGCAGAAAGCTGTCGGCGTTAGTCGAGAGTGCGCGTAGCTCGTCGAGCGCGGCGTCGAAGCCAGTGCGAAAGATGCCGCCATCGCGGGCCAGCAGGGGCAGGGTGTCGGCCAGTGCATCGCGCAGGCGCGAGGCAAGCGTGTCGTGACTGCCGAGCTGTTGCGCGAGTGTTTGCAGTCTCGATGTTTCGATGCCACTGAGTGCCTTGAGCACCTGCGGCAGTGCGCCGAGCGTGTCACGCAGGCCCGCCAGATCGCGCGGGCGCGCACTGCGCAGCGCGATGCGACTTGAGATGCGTTCGAGATCGGCGATGTCTTTCAGCGCCACGCGCAGCGATTTGAGGCGCGCGGTGGCGCGGCTGTTGATGGGTGCGGCAAGCAGTTCTTCGAGAGCATCGAAACGCGCATTGAGGATGGCGCGATCCCTGAGCGGCCGCAGCAGCCAAGCCCGCAGCAGACGGCTGCCCATGTGGGTGACGGCCGCGTCCATCACGCTCGCCAGCGTGGGTGCGGTTTCGCCTGCGAGGGTGCGGTCGAGTTCCAGGTTGCGGCGTGTCGCGGCGTCGAGAATCAGTGCCTCGTCGATCAGCTCGACCGACAGGCTGTTGACGTGTGCGAGCTGCGCGCGTGCCGTTTCGCCAGCGTAAGTGAGCAGCGCGCCAGCGGCACCTAGGGCAGCGGTCAAGTCTTCCGCACCGAAGCCATGCAGGTCTTTGGTCTGCAACTGCGCGGTCAGCTTGCGGCGCGCAGTCGTGACATCGAAATGCCACGGCGGCCGACGGCGCGCGACCTTGCTGCCGATGAAGTCCACGAGCGTGCTGGCGAGGTCATCTGGTAGCAGCAACTCGCTGGGGCGCACGCGCGCGAGTTCACCTGCGAAGTCGCTGATCTTGCGCGTCTCCAGCACGCGAAAGCGACCTGAGCCCAAGTCCAGCCAAGCCAGGCCATAGCAGCCGTCCTGCACGCACAAGGCGGCAAGGCAGTTGGCCGCGCGGGGGTCAAGAAGCGCTTCGTCGGTCGCCGTGCCGGGGGTGACGATGCGTGCCACTTCGCGCCGCACCGGGCCCTTATCGACACCGACTTCGCCGACCTGTTCGACGATGGCGGCCGACTCACCCTGGCGGATCAGCTTGCCGAGATAGTTGTCGAGCTGGTGGTACGGCACGCCGGCCATCACCACCGGCTGGCCTGCCGACTCGCCACGTTGCGTCAACGTGATGCCGAGCAGCTTCGAGGCGCGGCGGGCGTCGTCGTAAAACAGCTCGTAGAAATCGCCCATGCGGAACAGCACGAGGGTTTCGGGGAACTCGGCTTTGATCTTGAGGTACTGCGCCATCAATGGCGTATGGCCGTTGGCGGCTGTGCTTTTCGCACTCA
>JAKFXK010000070.1 GCA_021731445.1 Nevskiaceae bacterium
ACAGGCAGAGAGATCATTGATCCACAAGGCGAAGTCGGCCTGACGCAGCTCGACCGATTCGTTGAGCACCCAGTACAGCGCGATGAACACCGGGAACTGCACCAACATTGGCCAGCAGCCGGCCAGGGGATTGAACTTCTCCTTGGTGTAGAGCTCCATCATCGCCTTGTTCAGTTTCTCCTTGTCCCCGGCATGGCGTTCGCGGATTTCCTGGATACGCGGCGTGAACTTCTTCATGCGCGCCATCGAGCGGTACTGCGCCTCGCTCAGCTTGTACATCGCGCCCTTCACCAGCAGGGTGAGCAGGATGATTGCCCCGCCCCAGTTGCCGAAGTACTCGTGCGCCTTCTTGAGCAGCCAGAACAACGGCTTGGCGATGGGGGCCAAGATGCCGTAGTCCTCGGTCAGCTCGAAGCCGGGTGCGACGTCATCGAGCTCGCCCTGCAGCTTGGGGCCGACGTAGAACTGCGTGGTGTAACTGCCGGTAGCACCGGGTGCCACGGCTTGCAGCGGGCCGTGATACTGGGCGAGGTAGCCCTTGATGGTCGAAGCCTTGCCGGAAAACGTGGCCTGCTCGCCTGCGGGCGGAAGGATGGCGGCGACGAAGTAGTGCTGGAGCATCGCAATCCAGCCGCCGGTCTGGGTGGTCTCGAACGGCTCGTCGCGCACGTCGTCGAAACTGATCTTGCGGAAGCGGTACTTGCCCGGCTCTTTCTGCTCGTAGAAGCCTTCGCCGATGAAGGTCTGCGAGAACGGGGCCTCATAGCCCGCACCCAACGGCGTGCGCTGCAGGCGTGCGTAAGGCGAGGCTTGCAGCGGCGTGACACCGGTGTTGTTGACCAGCTGCGTCACTGCAATCTGGTAGCTGCCGCGCGTAAAGCGATAGACCTTGGTGAGTTGCAGACCGCGGGCATCGGTGACGGTAAGGGGCACGTCGAGGGTGCCTGCGCCATCGGCCAGTACGAACTTGCTGGCGGGTGCGGTGAAGACGGTATTGGAGGAGATCAGCGGCTGGTCGGCGCTGGCGAGCCCGCTTTGCAAGATGAAATAGTGCGGGTCGCGGTCGTCGAGCAGAGCGAGGTCTTGATTGGGCTTGTCTTTCGACACCGGGTAGCCAATCAGTTCGGCGCGGCGCAGGTCACCACCTGCGAGCGAAATTTCCATGCGTAGCTTGTCGGTGATGACTTCGATGCGCGGGGCGTTCACTGCAGTGCCAGCAGATTCGGTAGCGCCAGATGCTGCGGCCGGGCTGGTTGCTGCCGGTGCGCTGGGCAGGGCATCTTCACCAGGTGCAGTGGCGAGGGCCGGTATCGGGCTGGCAGGCGTCGGGATCGATGCGACGGTCTGGACGGGATAGTCCTTCTGCCAAGTCTGATAGGTGAAGAACAGCAGGGCGCCAAACACGGCGATCAAGAAAAAACGACGATTTTCCATGGGGCGACTGCTTAAAGATCAGTTGAAGGCGAGGGAATGATGAAGGCCGCGCAGTGCGTTTCAATGACGGCGGCGGTTTCAGGGCACGGGATCATACCCGCCGGGGTTGAGCGGGTGGCAGCGGCAGAGCCGCTTGGCGCTGAGCACACAGCCTTGCGCCGAGCCATGTTTTTGCAAGGCCTCGATGGCGTAGTGCGAACAGCTCGGGTAAAAGCGGCAGCGCGGCGGCAGCCAGCGGCTGATCCATTTCTGATAGCCGCGCACCAGCGCGATCAGGAGGCTTTGCATCGGCGCGCTAGCTGCAGCCAGAACTCGTTGGTGGCGGCCGTCACGGCGGCGGTATCCGCAGGCAGCCTGGCGCGCAGCATCAGCACCAGGTCAACCGGAGCAAGCTCGACCTGGTGCAGGCGAAACTGTTCGCGCAGCAGTCGTCGCACACGATTGCGTTGCACAGACAAAGGAGCTTGTTTCTTCGAGAGGGCGAATCCGACCCTGGCATGATCCAGATCGTTGCTCGCCATCACCGCCGTAAAACTGCCTGCGGTAAAGCGTTTGCCCTGCTTGAACACGGCATCGAAGTGCGCCGCGTTCAACAACCGGGCGCGCTTGGTGAAGCGCGCGGACGGCATCACGCGATCAGCTTACGATTACGGGATGAGGTTCTTGCGGCCCTTGGCGCGACGGCGGGCCAGCACGAGGCGGCCACCCTTGGTCGCCATGCGGGCGCGGAAACCATGCACGCGGGCGCGGCGCAGGTTGGAAGGCTGGAAAGTGCGTTTGGTGGCCATGGGCTCAAACCTTGGTGGTGCAAAAAAAGGTCGCAGAGTCTAAGCAAGTGGGCCGTGTTGGGCAAGTTTTGTGCTTGCGCGAGTGCTCGGTGATCTAAAAATGTTCATTGAGTGGCCTTGCACACAGGGCTAGACTGCCCGCCCATAAACAGGAATGCACACGCAAACGAGATGTCTGGCGAAACCCTCTGGTTGGATTGCGTGCGTCGGCTTGAAGCCCTGTTGCCGGAATCCGACATCAATACCTTTCTTCGCCCTCTGCATCCAGTGCTGTCGGCGGAGCAGTTGACCTTGCTCGCCCCCAATCGCGTGGTCTCGGACCGCGTGCGACGTGATTTTGCCGCGCCCATCCGCAAGGTGCTGGCGGATCTGCTCAGCTATGACCTGACGCTCAATGTCACCGTCGGCGCGCCGCCCAAGCCCCTGGTGGCTGCCGAGGCGGATGCCCCGGAAGAGACTGCCCCCGCCGTCAACATCGGCAACTTCGCCAGCAGCCGCCTCGACCCGCGTTACACGCTGGACAGCTTCATCGAGGGCAAGTCCAACTCGCAGGCGCGCGCTGCGGCGCAGTACGTGGCGGGCGCGCCCGGTGGGCAATACAACCCCTTGCTGATCTACGGTGATTCGGGGCTGGGCAAAACTCACCTCATGCACGGCGTCGGCCACGCCATCCTCGCCTCCAATCCGCGCGCGCGCATCGTCTATGTCGGCGCGGAGCAATGGCTGAATCAGTTCACTTCCGCGATTCGGCTGGGTCGGGCAGAGGAGTTCAAGAACCACTACCGCACCGCCGATGCACTGCTGATCGACGACATCCACTTCATCGCCGAAAAAGAGCGCACGCAAGAAGAGTTCTTCCATACCTTCAATGCCCTGATCGAGACCAAGAAGCAGATTATGCTGACTTGTGATCGCTATCCCAAAGAGATTGTCGGCCTCGATGACCGCCTGAAGACCCGGCTCGCCTGGGGGCTATCGGTAGCGGTGGAGTCTCCTGATTTGGAAACCCGTGTCGCCATTCTTTTATCGAAGGCCGAACAGCAGGGCTTGAAGCTGAAAGAAGACGTTGCTTTTTTGATCGCCAAGCGTGTGCGCAGCAATGTGCGCGAGCTGGAGGGCGCGCTGAATCGCCTGGTCGCCAGCGCGCGGCTTTCCGGCCAGCCGGTGACTCAGGAGTTTGCCAGCGAGAGCCTGCGCGACATGTTCGCCGTCTACGACCGCGCCATCACGCTGGACAACATCAAAAAGGAGGTGGCGGGCTATTTCAATATCCGTCTCAACGATCTCAATTCCGTGCGTCGCACCCGCATGTTGGCGCGACCCCGACAGATTGCGATGTCACTGGCGAAGGAACTAACCCAGCACAGCTTCACCGAGATCGGCGATTCCTTCGGCAAGGATCACACCACCGTGCTGCACGCACACCGAAAGGTGGCCGAGTTGCGCGAATCCGACGTGCGCGTGCGGGAGGACTACGCCAACCTGCTGCGCAAGTTGACAACCTGAGGACAAGCATCTGGATGCACTTTGCATAGCTTGTGGATAAGCTGCGAATGCTTCCGCCGCCACAACTTATTCACAGTTTTTGCAACGTTGACGAGTCAGGCTTTACAGCGGTTTAAAGGGCATTTTTATTGTTGCAAGATTTTGATTAAATTGACGTTTCAGGGTTCATCCACAAATGCGGTGTTCCCTTAATATTATTAAGAGAGGACTTTAAGTCATGCATATCATTCATGTCCGCAACGAACTGCTCAGTGCGCTCTCCACCGTCGTGGGTGTGGTGGAACGACGCCAGACGTTGCCGATCCTGAGCAACGTGCTGCTGGAGGCTCGTGACGCAGAACTGGTGGTGCGTGCAACCGATCTCGAAATCGAGATGGAAGTGTCCATCCCTGTGCAGAGCCAGAAAGTCGGCAAGCTCACCGCCCCGGCGCGCAAGCTGCACGACATCCTGCGCGGCCTGCCGGAAGGTGCCGAGATCAGCTTCGAGTCCAGCGACGAGTCGCGCATGACCGTCAAATCCGGCAAGAGCCGCTTCGCACTTGCCACCCTGTCGGCCGATGAGTTTCCCTCGCTCGGCGGCGTGCAGGCCGAAACCCAGCTCACGCTCAGCCACAAGCAGCTGCGCGATCTCATCAACCGCGTGTCCTTCGCCATGGCGCAGCAGGATGTGCGCTATTACCTGAACGGCATGCTGCTGCATGTCGGGCCCAACTTCGTGCGCGCAGTGGCGACCGACGGCCATCGTCTGGCGCTCTCCGAACTGGTGATGGAAACCGGCATCGCGGAAGAGATGCAGCTGATCCTGCCGCGCAAGGCCGTGCTCGAACTCGCTCGCCTGCTCGATGGCGGCGATGCACCCGTCACGCTCGGCATCGGTGGCGGACAGATACAGGTGCAGCTCACCAATCTGCGCATCACCTCCAAGCTCATCGACGGCCGCTTCCCCGACTACGAGCGCGTGGTGCCGGAATCGCAGGATCGTCGTGTCGAGGGTGGTCGTGTCAGCGTCCGCTCTGCGCTGTCCCGCGCCGCGATTCTCTCCAACGAGAAGTTCCGTGGCGTGCGCCTGCAACTGGAAGGCAGCACCCTGCGCATCCAAACCCAGAACCCGGAGCGCGAGGAAGCCGAGGAAGAAGTCGAAGTCGCCCTCGAAGGCGAGCCGATGGAGATCGGTTTCAACGTCACCTATCTGCTCGACGCACTCGATGCGATGACCACTGACAACTTCATCATGGAATTGCGCGGCCCGGATGCCAGCGGCCTCTTGTTTGAGACCGGCGAAACCACGCATAGCAAATATGTTGTGATGCCAATGCGGCTGTAAGGCCACCTCGCGTTTTGATGAAGATCACGCGGCTCACTGCCGAGTCATTCCGGCAGTTCGAGCATGCGGGTTTCGAGCCACATCCGCGCCTTACGGTGCTGCACGGGGTAAATGCCTCCGGTAAGACCAGCCTCCTGGAGGCTATCTACTTCGGCGCTCGTGCCACCAGTTTTCGCGCCCGCCGGCTGGATGAAGTCGTTCTGGAAAAGCGGCACGCCGCCAGCGTCTCACTCTGGATCGAGCATGATCCCCAAAACCCCGCCACACAGTGGACGACGGCCATACAAAGCGGCGAGGTCGCCATCCGCCGATTGACTGAAGCAAGCAACCGCCGAGAGCTGGCACAGGCGATTCCGGTAGTGCTGGTTGACCGTCAACTACATCGCGTGTTTGAGGAAGGCCCGGTTTATCGCCGCCGCTATCTGGACTGGGGACTGTTCTACGTGGAACCGTCCTTCTTCGCCCTGTGGCGTCGGCACGAACGCGCGCTGCGTCAGCGTAATCAGGCTCTGCGCCAGCGGGCACCGAAAGTTGAGGTCGAGGTGTGGAACCCGGAGTTCATTGCCACGGCGAAAGCCTTAAATCAGCTGAGACAGACACACGTCAAGATGCTAGAACAGTCCGCACGGCGCTGGGTCGCCGAGCTGCTGCAAAACGAGCACTTTAGTTTTGCGCTGTCCTCGGGCTGGAACGAACAACTTGGCTTGGAAGGGGCGCTGACAGAAGGCTACGAGGGCGACCGCAAGATGGGCTTCACCCACGCGGGGCCACATCGCGCCGAGCTGCGCGTGCGCTTCGAGCAACGCGATGCACGCGCCTTCGTCAGTCGCGGCCAGCAGAAATTGCTGGCCCTGGCGATGGCTCTCGCCCAGGCGCAACTGGTCAGTGAGACCGCAGGCCAGACCCCAATCATCCTGCTCGACGATCTTGAAGCCGAACTCGCCACCGAGTGGCAGCAAAGACTCTTGAAAGCCCTGCTGCAATACCCCGGACAAAGCCTGGTGACGTCGCTAGAATGGCGTGATTCACTGCTGCCATCCGGCGCCAGTCGAAATGATTACGCCGTGTTCCACGTAGAACACGGCCACGTCACACCTGACGTGAAAAGTAACGCCGTGCCAGTGCCGGCACCCTGATGGAATCAAACATGTCCAACGAAGAAAACAAGTACGACGCTTCAAGCATCCAAGCCTTGGAGGGCCTTGAAGCCGTGCGCAAACGCCCCGGCATGTATATCGGCAACACGGACGACGGCAGTGGCTTGCACCATCTGGTGTTTGAGGTAGTGGACAACTCCATCGACGAGGCCCTCGCCGGACATTGCTCCGAGATCAGCGTCTCGATGCATACCGACGGCAGCATCACCGTCACTGATAATGGTCGCGGTATCCCGGTCGACAACCACCCCAAGTTCAACGTCAGTGCGGCTGAGGTCATCATGACCGTGCTGCACGCGGGCGGTAAGTTCAACCAGAACAGCTACAAGGTCTCGGGTGGTCTGCATGGCGTCGGCGTCTCTGCCGTGAATGCGCTGTCCGCGAAACTTATCCTCAACATCTGGCGCGATGGCGACGCGTACACGCAGGAATACGCCTGCGGCAAGCCAGTCGCTCCGCTGGCGCAGATCGGCAAGAGCCCGCGTAAAGGTACCGAGGTGCGGTTCTGGCCCGATGCCAGCATCTTCAAACTCACCGAGTTCCATTACGACATCCTCGCCCGCCGTCTGCGCGAGCTGTCCTTCCTCAACTCCGGCGTGCGCATCCGCCTGTTCGAGGAAGCTAGTGCCCGTGAGGACATCTTCGAGTTTAAGGGCGGCATCCAGGCGTTTGTCGAATACCTCAACAAGGGCAAGACGGCGGTGCATCCCACCATCGTCCATTTCAGCAACCAGCAGGATCGCGTTACCGTTGAAGTAGCCCTGCAATGGAACGACTCGTATCAGGAGTCGGTGATGTGTTTCACCAACAACATTCCCCAGCGCGACGGCGGCACGCATCTCTCCGGGTTCCGCTCCTCGCTCACCCGCTGCCTCAACGCTTACATTGAGAAAGAAGGCCTGGGCAAGAAGGAGAAAGTTGATTTCGCTGGCGAAGACTCCCGCGAAGGCCTGACCGCCGTGATCTCGGTCAAGGTGCCAGAGCCGCGCTTCAGCAGCCAGACCAAGGACAAGCTGGTGACGGAGGAGGTGATGCCAGCGGTCGCCACCGCAATGGCCGAATCGTTTGGCACCTTCCTGCTCGAAAACCCCAAGGAGGCGCGCGCCATCGCCGGCAAGATGATCGACGCCGCCCGCGCCCGCGAAGCTGCCCGCAAGGCCCGGGAGATGACCCGCCGCAAGGGCGTGCTGGACATTGCCGGCCTGCCTGGCAAGCTCGCCGACTGCCAGGAAAAAGACCCCGCAAAATCCGAGCTGTTTCTGGTCGAAGGTGACTCCGCAGGCGGCTCGGCCAAGCAGGGCCGTGACCGCCACTTCCAGGCCATCCTGCCGCTCAAGGGCAAGATTCTGAATGTGGAACGCGCGCGTCTTGAAAAAATGCTCAGCTCAGCCGAAGTCGGCACGCTGATCACCGCGCTCGGCTGCGGCATCGGGCGCGAGGATTTCAAGCCCGAGAACCTGCGCTACCACCGCATCATCATCATGACCGACGCCGACGTCGACGGCGCGCACATCCGCACCCTGCTGTTGACCTTCTTCTATCGCCACATGCTGCCGATCGTGGAAGCTGGTCATATCTACATCGCCCAGCCTCCGCTATACAAGGTAAAGTCAGGAAAATCAGAGAGTTATGTGAAAGATGACCACGCCCTGAGCCGCTGGTTGCTCAGCAACGCCGTGGATGATGCCCTCTATACGCCCGCAGTCGGCGCGGTGCAAACCCCACTGCAGCTCAAGGACTTGATGGAGGAACACGCCAGCATCAGCGACGCCATGACCCGCCTCGCCCGCCGCTATGACGCCTTCATGCTCGCGCGCCTGCGCGCCCACGCGCCAGTGCCGTCCGAAGCCGCTGCGCTAGCTACATGGGCCACTCATTTCGCCGCCGACCTCAACACCCACGGACTGCTCAATGGCCGCTACAGCGTGCAAGCCAAGCTGGGCGATGCGGCCCCCCTGCTTGCCATCACCCGCCACCAGCACGGTGCCGAGCACACCGTCAATTTCAACGAGGACTTCTTCGCCGGTGGCGACTACCGCCGCCTGGTCGCTTTCAATGCCATCGTGCAGCCGCTGGCTGGCAAGGGGGGCACCATCCAGCGCGGCAACCGCATGCTGGCGGTGGAGAGCTTCACCGAGGTCTACGACTGGCTGATGAAAGAAGCCTCGCGCGGCCTGCACATCCAGCGTTACAAGGGCCTGGGCGAAATGAACCCCGAACAGCTGCACGAGACCACGCTCGATCCGCTCAACCGTCGTCTGGTGAAGGTGGGGATCGAAGATGCGATTGCGGCGGATCTCATTTTCACGACGCTGATGGGTGAGGATGTGGAGCCGCGTCGCGAGTTCATCGAGAAGCATGCCCTGCTGGTCGGCAATCTCGACGTATAAAAACTCATGGGATGACGGCTGCGGAGTGGCGCCAACGGTGCTTTCGCGGCGCGCCATCCACTCCTGTTATGCGCGCCGCCAGTGCGCCAGCCGCGTCAGCTGCGGCAGCCTGAGTTCGCCAGCCGGTGGGCCAGCCAGATCGTCCATCACGATCCAGCCGGTTTCAGCGGCCCAGGCCGCCAGCGCATCGGGCTTGAGGCCGCCTACCAGCGGCTCGCCGAGCGCTGCCGTCAGCACACCCAGGCCAGCGGCGAGCGGCCAGTCGTTCAAGGTGATTTGCGAGGGCGGTACGCTGTAGTCGAACACCAGCGCGCTACCGGCTGCGGCGACCTCAGCCAATGCGGCGAGCGTGGCCCGGGTTGCGGCGGGCTTGAGGTAATGGGTGACGCCCAGCCAGGCAAAGAATGCAGGCTGCCCGGCGTCGAAACTGGAACGGCGCAGGGCATCGGCCACGGACTCGCGTTCGAAATCGGCGGTGACCCACCATGGTTCGCCGAGCAGCGCACTGGCCGCGCAGCGGGCGCGCTTCATGGCCTGCGTCGCCGGGTGATCGACCTCGAACACGGCCAGTGATCTGGCCCAGGCGGGGCGACGCCAGTAGAAGGAATCCAGCCCCGCGCCGACGATCACGTACTGGCCCACACCACCAGCCACGGCAGTCTTCAGGTGCAGCTCCGCGTGGTGGCTGCGCGTCAGGACTTGCGCGGCGATGGGGTGCATCCAGCGCAGCAGGCCATCCATCAGGAGCTTGCGCTGCGCCGAGTTCTTGAGGCGCGCGCGCCAGCGGCGGCTGGTGAGGCGCAATGCGTGCGGATCGTGGAACACGGCGCGGCCCTGTGGCGTCATCGCGCCCCAGGCCCGCAGGGCGGCGGCGGCTTCGGCGGTGCGGCTGAACTGGTTGAAGAGCATGGCTGGCGTCCCTGCTAGCTGCGGTCGAGCTCACGATAGCGCACGGCTTCGGCCACCTGCGGCACGCCGATGGTGGCAGCACCAACCAGATCAGCCAAAGTGCGCGCGACCTTGAGCACACGGTGATAGCCCCGTGCGCTCAGGCTGAGGCGGCCCATGGCCTGTTCGAGCAGGCTGCGGGCAATGCTGTCGGGTGTGCAGTGCTGGTCGATCTCAGTCGTGGTGAGTCGTGCATTGGGCTTGCCTTGGCGGGCGAGCTGCACGGCGCGGCAGGCGATGACGCGGCCGCGCACCTGGGCGCTGGTCTCGGTCGGCGGTGCCTGCGCGGCGGTGAGTGCGGCGCGATCGACACGCGGCACGGTGAGCTGCAAGTCGATGCGATCCAGCAGCGGGCCGCTGATTTTCGCGCGGTAGCGCAGCACCTGATCGGGCGTGCAACTGCATTTGCCGCTGGCATCGCCAAGATAGCCGCAGGGGCAGGGATTCATCGCGGCGACCAGCTGGAAGCGCGCGGGGAAATCGGCCTGGCGTGCCGCCCGCGAGACGGTGATCTGGCCGCTCTCCAAAGGCTCGCGCAGAACCTCCAAAACAGCGCGGTCGAACTCCGGTAGTTCATCCAAAAATAGAACACCGTTGTGCGCGAGTGTGACCTCGCCCGGCTTGGGCGAGGAGCCGCCACCGACGAGTGCAACGCCCGATGCGGTGTGGTGCGGTGCTCGATACGGGGCAATGCCCCAGCGTGCGGGATCGAAGCCGGCATGACTGATCGAGGCGACTGCTGCGACCTCCAGGGACTCTTCATCGGTGAGCGGCGGCAGCAGGCCCTGCAGCCGTTGCGCGAGCATGGACTTGCCGGAGCCGGGCGGGCCGATCATCAGCAGCGAGTGTCCGCCGGCCGCCGCAATTTCGAGCGCGCGCTTGGCCTGAAACTGGCCGCGCACATCGGCAAGATCGGAGATGCCTGTCAGCGAAAGCGCGGTGACGGGTGTGGGCACGGCCAATTCAAGCGGGCCTGCGTGCAGTGCGGCGGCGAGCGCGGCGAGGTGTGTTGCCGCGTGCAGCAGGGCACCGCTGGCGAGGGCGGCTTCCGCCACGTTCTCCTGCGGCAGCAGCAGCGCGCGACCGGCAAGGCTTGCCTTGAGCGCGGCGGTGAGGGCGCCCTTGATGGGGCGCACCTCGCCGCTCAGTGACAACTCGCCCAGCACTTCAAGCGCAGTCAATTGCTCGACCGGGATTTGTCCCGATGCAGCGAGCACGCCGAGCGCAATCGGCAAGTCGAATCGACCCCCCTCTTTCGGTAGATCCGCCGGTGCCAGATTGACGGTGATCTTGCGGTTGGGAAACTTGTAACCGCAGGTGCCGATCGCCGCTTTCACACGGTCGCGCGACTCGCGCACGGCGGCTTCGGGCAGGCCGACGATGGAGAGGCCCGGCAGGCCGGGGGCCAGATGCACTTCCACCGTTACGAGGTCGGCCGCGAGCCCGTTCTGGGCGCGGCTCAAGACGGTGGCAAGACTCATTGCGGCTCAGTGGTTCGACTTGAACAGCACACCGATGGCCAGCACGGTGACGGCCGCGATGCCGAGCAGGGAGAACACCTTGCTGGCAGCGTCGGCGAACTGCTCGCGCGGGATCACGTCGAGCACGAACAGGATGGCGAGTGCCGCCAGCACCAGCACCGAGAGTATGGCCAGCAAGCGCAGGCTGCCGCTGAGTCCCTTGTTCATTTTGCGCGCTCCAGTGCGGCGATGCGCGCTTCCAGCGCCTTGAGCCTGGCCTGCGCGCGGGCGAGCACTTCGGCCTGCACGTCGAAGCGCTCGCGGCTGACGAGATCGAGCTTTTCCAGATTGGCGCGCAGCACCGCGCGGAAGTTGTCCTGCATTTCGGCGCGCAGGGTTTTCAGACCCGGCGGCAACAGGCCAGCGAGTTTTTCGGCGAGGTCTTCGATGCGATCAGGCACGGTGTGGAGTCCTTAGAAAAAGTAGAAGGCGATGACGGCGACCAGCGTCGGTGGCAGGGCGGCGGCGAGCAATCCGAGCGGGTTGACGGCTTCGTCGGGGAAGCGATCTTTCAGTATCGCCAGGCCCGCCGGGTTGGGCGCATTGGCAATCACCGTGAGGCCACCACCCGTGATTGCACCCGCGACGACGTAGTACTTGAACTCGTCGCTCAAGTCCGGCACCTGTGCGGCGAGATAGGTGAGCGCGGCGTTGTCGGTGATGGCGGTGAGGGCGGTGGCACCGAGGAACACCTGCTTCGCATCCATCGAGGCCAAGAGCGGCTGCAGCCACCATTGCTGCAGGCCGCCGAGCACGACGAGACCGGCGAGGAAAAACGCCACCAGCAGCGCCTCCTTCAGCATCAGGCGGCTCTGGTACTGCGGATAGGCCGCAGCGATACCGAGAAACATCAGCATCAATCCCAGGAACAGCGGCGGGTGGTGCGCGAAAACGACGATGCCTGCCAGCAGCACGAGGTGCAGCGCCATCACGCCGGTGGGTGACCCGGAATCAAGCTGCGGCGGCAGCGTGATGCGCTGGAGTTCGCCGCGGAACAGCGCAGTCACCACCACCGCATTGATGAGCACCACCGGCACCACATGCGCGCCGAAGGTCGACAGCATGAATGCAATGTCCCAGCCCCAGACACCCGCCACCATGAGCACCGGCGGCGCCGCGAACGGCGTCAGTGCGCCGCCGATGCTGATGTTGACGAACAGCACGCCGAGCGTGGCATAGCGCATGCGCACGCTGGTCTGTTCGCTGAAGTAACGCTCGCGCAGCATCAGTGCGGCGAGCGTCATTGCCGCCGGTTCGGTGATGAGCGAGCCAAGCAGCGGGATGAGCGCGAGTGCGGTGAAGTAGAGCGCCATCGCGGTGGGCAGGGGCAGCAGTTTTGCAAAGCCGCGCGCCAGCATCTGCGCCGCACTCAGGATCGGCTTCGAGGCCGCCACCACCATGATCGCGAACACGAACAGCGGCTCGGTGTAGTTGCGGCTGTCGGCATATTCCACTGCGGCTGTCTTGCCAAGCAGCGCCATCATCACCGCGATCAGCACGATGGCCCAGAGGCCGAACACGATCTCGACTTCGCCGACCAGATGCCACAACTTGGCGTGCCGGGGCTGCGCGTGTGCAAGGCGCTCGAAGAGCCTGGTAGAGAAGGTATGAACCACCGCGATGCCAAACAGCGATGCGGCAATGAGTTCGATGGTGGAGGGATTCATGTGACTGATTATGGTTTGCCGGAAGCCAGCCAGCCCCGATAGTGCGCGACCAGCCCGATCCAACGCAGGCGGATCGACACGTCGAAGCGGAAGCGGCCCTCTTCGTCGACGTCCTCGCGCGAATCGCTGATCGGCAGGAGGAAGCGCGGCAGTGGCACGCCGAACAGCCAGCCGCGCGTCACCGGCCAGCGCAGGGCATCGCCTTCGACACCGAGGCCCAGCTCGAAGCGCATCGGGCCAAAGCTTTCGGTGATGCGCTGACGCCGTGCGTCCCAGCGCAGGGTGGAGCTGAAACGCGAATTGCCAAAATGACGCGTCCAGCGTTCTTCAGTTGCTGTGGCACTGAGCTTGACCTGCACCGGCACGCTGGCAGCAGCCGGCGGCAGGCGCATCATGGCGCGTGCGGCGCGTGCCAAGAGATTGCGGCCGTTCTCGACCGAGGCCATGCCGTGGTATTCGGCATTGCGGAATGCGCCGTGCAGCTCGCGCAGCGGTGCGGCAAGGGCGGGCCAGTCGACGCCCAGCGCGGTCTCGAACAGGGTTGGTTCGGGCGTGAAGGCCTGCTCTGCGACCTGCTTCAGATGCGCGAAGCCGGTCGCCAGCTGCTCCAGCGACAGCTCGCCGATGCAGGGCCGTGCGCCGGGGCCTGGCTGGGAGCCGCGTGCCCGCGCATGCAGCCAGCAGTACGCGGGCACGGCGGGGATGAAGGGGCCATCGCCAGCTTCGACGATCAGTGTCCATTGCCGGCGCTCGTGGCGGCGGGACACGTTCTCGCCGATCACCGTTACCTCCATGCCACCGCGATCCTCGCCAAACGGACGGAACAGGTTGGCGATGGCACGCAGCCACCAAGCGAAAGGTGCCAGCGAGCGCAGTAGCCCCAGACGCGGAAGCCAGGCCAGCAGGCTGAGGCCGAGATGCAGCACGGGCAGCTCCAGCCCGGCACGGAACAGCACCGTGCGCGCGCCATAACGGGCGGGGAACAACAGCAGGTCAGGTGCGCCGATGAAGCTGGCATCGCGCACCTCCAGCCTGCGTTCTGCGGCACTCAGGGCATAGGCCGTCAGCCCGCTCCAGCCCGGCACGGTCTGCCACACGCCGCCGCGCCAGAGCTTGAGCGGCCTGCCTGCCTGGGCGGCAATGGCGCGCACTACCGAGAGTCCGCGCGGGGCGCGGTTGCCGGGCAGGATGACGGTCTCGATGCACTCTATGCGCGACAGCCCGCGCTTGAAGCGCTCGATCACCGCCGATGAAATCGCCGGTACGCTGCTGACCCCGGAGAGTGCGGTGCGCCCGGCCTGCCGGGCCTCGGCATCGAGGCAGCGGATGCCGGCGACAAAGCCGGCGTCGTCGGCCAGATCGAGATAATGCGCCCCGGCGGCAAGCACGGCGCGGGCGAGCCGGTAGGGGTCTTCGCCGGGCTGGTTGCCGTAGAGCTGGAACGGCCCGGCGGCATCGACCACCGCATCGGCGCCAGCCGCTCTGAGCTGGCCAGCGAGATTGCCGTTGCGGTCGAACAGGAAGGGCTCACCGCCGTACTGCTTGCAGAAGCGCCGCGCCGCGCGCCGCGAACGGCCCGCCACCAGCACCCGCACATCCGGCGCATGCCGCAACAGGCGCACCAGCCGGCCGCCAAACACGCCGTAGCCGCCGATGACGAGCACGGTGTAGGCCATCTCAGAAGCCGCCTGTCACAAAGCGCGCGCGCAGCAGGGCTGTGGGCATCAGGCAGGTCTCGGCGCGGCCAAACACGCGGTAGCGCGAATCGGCAATGGCGCGATACAGCCAGCGCGACAGCGGCATGGGAATCCAGGCGGCAGAAGCCAACGCCCGCCAGGGCCAGGGCAGGGCGCGCATCACCGCTGCGAAGGCGGCGAGTTCGGTGTGCAGCTGGCCATCCATCAATACGAGATTGCTTTCAAACTCGACCGGGTCAAGCCGGAAATGACGATAGAGCGCCTGGCCCAGCGGTGACTGCGCGACGACAAAACGAAACCGCTGCGCCCGATCGTGCCGCCACACGAAGCGCAT
The DNA here is from genome assembly GCA_021731445.1 of Nevskiaceae bacterium. GTDB lineage: Bacteria > Pseudomonadota > Gammaproteobacteria > Nevskiales > Nevskiaceae > Stagnimonas. The sequence continues at coordinate 14,766 of JAKFXK010000070.1, forward strand.
GAAGCCTGAACACAGCACGCAGACGCCGTCGAACACGATCACCGGAGTGGCGGCATCAAGCGCCGCTGGCAGCGGCGCAAAACGGGCAAGGGCGTGGGCGGGCATGCGGCGATTGTGCCCTGTGGCGCTCGGGTACCGAATCGGGCGCCACGCACCATCTTGGTGCGCGGCAATGCCCATCCGCAGGCAGAAACCCTGTATCCAGCCGCTTTCAAGGCTGGCACGGATGCTGCTTTAGCCCCATCACCTACCGGCTACAGGGCTGTGCCGGCGGTCCGCATCTGAAGTACGCAACAGCGCGGAAAGACAGCCTGCAAGCATTGGAGTGGATCTGATGAAACTGATCTCGGCGATCATCAAGCCGTTCAAGCTCGACGAAGTGCGTGAGGCCCTGTCCGAAGTCGGTGTGGCGGGCATCACCGTGACTGAAGTCAAGGGCTTTGGACGCCAGAAGGGGCATACCGAGCTGTATCGCGGTGCCGAATACGTGGTGGATTTTCTGCCCAAGGTGAAGATCGAGGTTGCCGTTGACGACGACAAGCTCGACGCCGCTGTGGAGTCGATCAGCAAGGCGGCCCACACCGGCAAGATCGGCGACGGGAAAATCTTCGTCTTCACGCTCGACCAGGCGATCCGCATCCGCACCGGCGAGACCGGCAAAGACGCGCTCTAGCCCCACCCCACTCGAGAGAAACCACCATGGATTTTCGCAAGATTTCCCTGCCCCTCGTGCTTCTGATGGGCACTCTGCTGGGCGCTGGCGCGTACGCGCAAGACCCTGGCACCGCACAGGCCGCCACGGCCGCTGCGGCGGCCGAGGCCAACACCCAGCCTGCGCCGGCGGCCGCAGTTGAAGCCGCACCGGCACCCGTGCCCGTGGCGGTAGAGGCTGCACCGGCCGCACCCACTGCCCTCGTCTACGACACCGGCAACGTCACCTGGATGATGGTCGCCACCGCGCTGGTGCTGTTCATGTCGCTGCCGGGCCTGGCCCTGTTCTACGGCGGCATGGTGCGCAAGAAGAACATGCTCAGCACGCTGACGCAGACCTTCGCCATCTTCTGCCTGATCGCCGTGCTCTGGGTCGTCTACGGCTATTCGGTCGCCTTCTCGCAGGGCACCACGCCCTACATCGGCGGCTTCGACAAGATCATGCTGGCAGGCGTGGTCTATGACGCCAGCGGCGGCTTCACTGGCACCGCCACCTTCAGCAAGGGCGTGCTGATCCCCGAGCTGATCTTTGCGATGTTCCAGCTCACTTTCGCCTGCATCACCGTGGCGCTGGTGGCTGGTGCCTATGCCGAGCGCATGAAGTTCAAGGCCGTGCTGTTGTTCTCGGTGCTGTTCTTCACCTTTGCCTATCTGCCGATGGCGCACATGGTCTGGTGGTGGGCAGGCCCCGATGCCTACAGCTCGGCCGAGGTGGTGGATGCCACCAACGCCACCGCGGGTCTGCTCTGGCAGTGGGGCGCGCTGGACTTCGCCGGCGGCACGGTCGTCCACATCAACGCCGGTATCGCGGGCCTGATGTGCGCCCTGTTCGTCGGCAAGCGCAGCGGCATGGGCAAGGTAGCCATGCGGCCGCACAGCTTGACGCTCTCCATGGTCGGTGCCGCCATGCTCTGGTTCGGCTGGTTCGGCTTCAATGCCGGCTCCAATCTCGAAGCCAATGGCTACGCGGTGCTCGCCTTCGCCAACACCCTGTTCGCCACCGCCGTCGCAGCCCTCGCCTGGTTCTTCGCGGAGTGGCTCATCAAGGGCAAGCCCAGCCTGCTCGGCATCATCTCCGGCGCGGTCGCCGGCCTCGTTGCCATCACCCCGGCCTGCGGCTTCATCGGCATCCAGGGTGCGCTGTGGATTGGTCTGGCGGCGGGCGTGATCTGCTTCTTCGCAGTGGCCTATCTCAAGGTGCTGCTGGGCTATGACGATGCGCTTGACGCCTTCGGTGTGCACGCCGTCGGCGGCATCATCGGTGCGATCCTCACCGGTGTCTTCGTCGATCCCGCCAAGGGTGGCGTCGGCGTCTACAACAACTGGTTCGAGATGAAGCCCGGCTATGACGCCGTGCAGATCATGATCCAGCTGAAGACGGTCGGCGTCGCCATCGCGCTCAGCGCCGTGGTCTCGTCCATCGCCCTCCTCATCTGCAAATACACGGTGGGCCTGCGGCCGAGCGAAGAAGCCGAGTCCGAAGGTCTCGACATCGCCGAACATGGCGAAGCCGCCTATCACGACTGATCGCATTGCGGGCGCGGCCCACCGCGCCTGAACCGTCTCCTGGGTTTGAGAGGGCCAATTCCGATTGGCCCTTTTTTTATGGGCCTCGCTACACTGCCGCCGCACTCACCCAACAGGACGTCACCATGAAAATGCTCATCGCCATCATCAAGCCCTTCAAGCTCGACGCCGTGCGAGAAGCCTTGAGCGACATGGGCGTGCAAGGCATGACCGTCACCGAAGTACGCGGCTTCGGCCGCCAGAAAGGCCACACCGAGCTGTATCGCGGTGCGGAGTACCAGGTGGATCTGCTGCCCAAGGTGAAGCTCGAACTGGCGCTGGCACCGGAGCAGGTCGATGCCGCTGTCGAGGCCATCACCAAAGCCGCCAAGACCGGCAACATCGGCGACGGCAAGATTTTTGTGTACGACCTCAATCAGACCGTGCGCATTCGCACTGGGGAGACTGGGGTTGAGGCTGTCTAATTCGCGTTAGGGCTGCATGACACTACGCAAACTTCATGGCTTTTCGCACTGCTGCTGGCGTATGTTTTTGCGCACATCGCCAATCACCTGGTAGGGCTGGGGGGCGTTGAAGCGCATCTTGCGTTCATGAGCTCGTTCCGCTCGATGTATCGCATCCCCGTCATTGAGGCTGTACTGATTGCGGCAGTGGTCTTTCAAATCTGCAGCGGGCTTACATTCGTAGTGCGCGGCTGGAAACAGCGGCACGGCTTTATTCCGTGGTTACAGGCTGGCTTATCTCGCCTTCTTCTTCCTCAACCATGTCGGTGCAGTTCTTTTTGGTCGGGCCGTGCTCAACCTCGATACCAATTTTTACTTTGCAGCGGCCGGCTTTCATGTGTCGCCTTTCCAGTTCTTTTTTGCCCCGTATTACTTTCTCGGGGTGCTGGTCCTGTTTACACATTTTGGCTGTGCGCTGTATTGGCAGCTACAAGCCAGGTCACGATCAGCCCGTGTGCTGGCGGTCGTACTTCCAGCAGGTATCGGTTTCGTGGTGTCACTGCTTATCGTGCTCTCTCTAGCCGGGGTGTTCTATCCCGTGCAAGTGCCGCCCGAATACAAAGCAACGTATGGGTGGCGGCCTTGAACGGCCAGTTCCATCGCCTATTACCCGGCGCATCATCAGGAGCGTTTATTTGATCTGATCCCCCTTTGGGGGGTGGTCATCTGGTTTGCGCTGTTCTCGGGATGACTTGCCCTGTGGTTCTGTCGGCCCATTTTCAGACTTGCTCTCTGCGGGCCTGACCGTGCACGCTATGGCTCGGCCACTGCTCCGAGAATCCCCATGTCCCGACTCGCCTTACTTCACCCCGCTCTCATCGCCACACTGGCGCTATCGGCTGCCGCCTGCATCGTCAATCCGCCGGCAGAAACCGCTGCGGCGACACCGCAGGACACCGCTGCTGCGAAAGGCGAGGGCAAGCTGATCTGCCAGCGCTACGACGCCACGGCCAGCCGCGTGCGAAAGGAGAAAGTCTGCATGACGGCCGAGCAATGGAAGGCCCACAGCGAAGACGCGGAAGGCTATGCGCGGTCGATACAGAACAGTGGCTCGACACAGCCTGGTGGCGAGTCGCTTACGGGTCGCTAGGCGCACTCCTGCCCAAGATCAGGCAGGCTTGCGGACACTCTCGGAGAGCTGATCGAGGCTGTCAGCCCAGGTCTGCACCCAGATGGGCAGCTGAGGCGAGGCCAGCAGCCCATGACCGGTCGCCTCCAGCAGGGTGGCCGGCGAAACCGCCCCCCGCTTGCCGCCGTGGAACATGCCGCGGATGACGACGATGGCGGCGAGCTGGCCGTCGCGGCGGTAGATGCGGTGTTCGAGAAAGGCCCACTTTCCGCCCCAGCCCAGCATCCGCGAGTCGATGCGGATGCGCTCGAAGAGCTTCAACTGCCTGATGAAGCGCGCGGTCGCATCGCCGACGATGGGGGTCGCGCCCAGACGCAGCGCAGCCTTCAGGCAGCCGGTGCGCCAGAACCAGTCGATGCGGCCGAGATCGGCCAGCGTGAGCACGCGGCCGTTGTTGACGTGCCGGTTGAGGTCCAGGTCGTTCGGCATCACCCGCGACCAGACGGTGGTGGTGTCGAGCGGCGCAGCACGCCTGCCGCGCGACTGGAAGACGAGCACGAGGAACAGACGCAGAAAAAGACTCATGGGGACAGACTCGGAAGGGGAATGATCAATGCGCCGGTTCGTCCGCGCCGAGTGCCACGGGCTTGTCGGCAAACGGCAGCAGCAACACAGCACCGGCGCAGAGCAGCGACATCATCAGCATCACGTCGTTGAAGCTCATCACCGCCGCCTGCTGCAGCACCAGCCGGTGCAGGTAGCCGAGCGTGGCCACGCTGCCCTCGGCGCCGAGTTCGGGGCTTAGATAGGCACGGCCCTCTGCGAGCAGGTCGCGCACCGGCGCGCGGGCATCGCTGATCGAGTTCGACAGATGGCTGTAGTGAAACCATTGGCGGTTATGCAGGTTGGTGTTGATGAGCGCCAGACCAATTGCGCCGCCGAGGTTGCGCATGAGGTTGAACAGACCCGAGCCGTTCTTGACCTCTTCGGGCTTCAGGGTGCCGATCGCCATGCCGGTCATCGTCACCATGCAGAACATAAAGCCATGGCCACGCATCACCTGCGGCCAGAAAAACTCGTCGAAGCCGGCATCCGCCGTGAGATGTGCGTTGAACCAGGTGCCGAGGCCAACCATCGTCAGGCCGTAGGCGAGCAGGATGCGTAAATCCACCTTGGTGGAGAGCTTGCCCACCAAGGGTGCGGTGAGAAACATGCAGCTGCCCATCACCATCATCACCTTGCCGATCTGCAGACTGTTGAAGCTCCTCACGCCGCCGAGAAAGGTCGGCACGATGAACACCATGCCGTAGATCATCACGCCGACCACGAAGGCCACCACCGAGCCGAAGGCGAAGTTGCGGTTGTGATAGCTGCGCAACTGCACGATGGGATTGGCGGAGGTGAAGGCACGCCAGAAAAACAGCAGGCCGCCGAGAACCATCAACACGGTCATGTTGCGCACGGTCTCGTCGGCCAGCCAGTCGTGGCGCGGGCCCTCGTCAAGCACGAACTCCAGACTGCCGAGAAACAGCGCCATCGTCGCCAGGCCAAACACATCCAGCGTCCGCAGCAGGCTCCAGTCCGGCACATCGAAGCGCACGTTTTTCCACACCACGATGCTGAGCAAAACACCCGGCACGATGTTGATGAAGAACAGCCAGTGCCAGCTGAAAGTGGCCGTGAGATAGCCGCCGATCGACGGACCAAGCGCAGGCGCGGTGGTCATGGCAAGACCAACCAGCACCGTCGGCAGCTGGCGCTTTTCGGGCGGGAACATCAGGAAGATCGCACCCAGCGTGGTGGGGATCATGCCGCCGCCCAGAAAGCCCTGCAGCACCCGGAAGCAGATCATGCTCTCGATGTTCCAGGCCAGACCGCACAGCAGGCTGGCGATGGTGAAGCCGATGGCGCTGCCAACGAAGTAGACACGCGTGGACATCATGCGGCTCAGGTAGCCGGAGAGCGGAATGGCGATGACCTCGGCGATGAGATAGCTCGTCTGCACCCAGGTCAGCTCGTCCGCACTCGCCGACAGCCCGGCCTGGATCTCGCGCAGCGAACTGGCGACGATCTGGATATCGAGGATCGCCATGAAGTTGCCGAAGATCATGCCGATATAGCCAAACCAGGCCATGCGCAGGCGGCGCTTGGCTTCCTGCTCTTCGGTGGTGAGTGCGATGGCGGCAGTGCTCATTCTTGTTAGTCATTCCCGCGGAGGCGGGAATCCAGGTAGCGCAACCACTGCCCGCAGTAGACAGACACCTGGATTCCTGCTTTCGCGGGAATGACGAGTGCTTTAGCGCGCATCACTCAGCCCTTCGGCTTGGTATCGATCACGGCCTCAACACTCATGCCCGCGCGCAGCTTGCCCGCGAGTTCGGCGGGCACTTGCAGCGTCAGTTTCACCGGTACACGCTGCACGATCTTGGTGAAGTTGCCGGTCGCGTTGTCCGGCGGCAGCAGGGCGAACTCGGCGCCACTGGCCGGCGCAACGCTTTCGACGATGGCGGTGATGTGCTGGTCGGGGAAGGTATCGACTTCCACTTCGGCGATCTGGCCGACGACGACCTTGGTGAGCTGCGTTTCCTTGAAATTGGCTTCCACCCACACGGCGGGCGACACCAATGACAGCAGCCGCTGGCCCGGCGCGATGCGCTCGCCGAGCTTGGCGCTGAGATTGCCGATGAGACCATCGGCCGGTGCGCGGATGGTGGTGGCTTCGAGGTCAAGTTCGGCGAGTTTCACGGCGGCCCGCAGTGCAGCGCCCTGGGCTTCGAGACTCCCCCGCTGCGCCACCACGGTATCGACCTGCGTGCGCGCCGCCCTGACGCCGGCACTGCCGCGTGTCACTGCTGCGTTGGCCGCACTCTGCGCCGCCGTCGCGGTATCGAGCCGCGCTTGCGTCGCCACACCCTCGCGCACCAGCGCATCGGCGCGCACGTAATCCTTCTTGATGCGGCCCTGATCGGCCTGCGCGCTGGCCAGGCCTGCGCGGGCCTCCTCCACCATCGCCGCCTGCATGGCCTGCTGGCGTTCGTTGGTGATCAGCGCAGCCTCGGCCTCGGCGACACGGGCACGGGCGTTGGCGAGCTTCGCCTCGTAGTCGCGCGGGTCGATCCGCACCAGCACATCGCCTTTCTTCACGGACTGGTTGTCGCGCACCGCGACCTCGATGATCTCGCCCGCGATGCGTGGCGTGATGCTGGCGATGTCGGCACGCAGATAGGCGTTGTCGGTGCCCTGCTGCCAGCGGCCGGTCTGGTACCAGTGATGCGCCCACAGCGCGCCACCGACGACAGCGCCCAACAACACGACTCCACGGATGATTTGTTTCACGGCCATCGCTTGAGACTCCATCGATGCAGGACGTGGCCGCTTGCGGCATATCCCTGCGGTTGTTACTGTAACGAACGTTACAGTTCACTTTAGGCGACGATGGCGAGCAGAGTCAAACCACACGCGAAGAAAACGCCCAGGCCCGGCAAGTCCATTGCAGGGCAAGGGCGGGACTTGGCCAGAAGCAGCCAGGCGACAACCGTCAGGGAGCCGCTGCGCGGCAACCGTCGTGGTGAGCTGCGCCGCGAATCGCTGCTGGCGGCGGCGCGCGAGGTGTTTCTCGAACACGGGTTCTCCGGGGCTTCCATCGAAGACGTGGTGGGCCGCACCGGCGGCAGCAAGGCCAGTCTCTACAGCTATTTCGGCAGCAAGGAGGGCCTGTTCGGCGAGATGGTGAGCGCGGGTTGCAAGGAGTTTCTGCGCAATGTCGCCATCCCCACCGTCATCGAGGGCAGCCTGCAGCAGACACTGAAGGCCTTCGGCCTGCGCTTTTTCAAGCTTTATACCGAGCCGGGCCGGGTCAAGCTGATGCGCGCGGTGATCGCCGAGGCCACACGCTTTCCGCAGTTTGCGCAGCAGCTCTACCGCGAGGGGCCGCAAGCCGTGCGTATCGAGCTGGCCGCGTTCTTCCGCCATTGCCAGACGCAAGGGCTGCTCGTGATGCCCAACCCCGATCTCGCCGCCATCCAGTTCATCACTTTGGTGAAGGGCCACTGCCAGTTCCGCAGCCTGTTCGGCCTCTCACCGCTGGCGCTGCCGATCACGCAGGAGGCCTTCATCGACGAGGCGGTGCGCATTTTCCTCGATGGCTGCGGCACCGCCGCGCCGATGCCCTCACTAGCCGCAAAAAAACGGAGCCGCCCATGAAGCGCACCCTCGTCGCCACATTGCTGCTCGCCAGTGGCAGCGCCCAGGCCATTGGCCTGCGCGAGATTGCGCTCACCGCCCTGAAGCACGACCCGCGCTTTGCCGCGAGCAGCGCGCGTATCGAGGCCGCGAAGTACGGCGCGGCTGTCGCCGATGCGGGTGACCGTTTCACCCTGGGCCTTGCCGCCGATATCGGCCGCTCGGACCTGCGCACGGATGCGCGCTTTCCCGAATCCGGCTATCGCACGCCCAACTCGCTCGCCATCGCGGGCAGCCAGCCGCTCTACAACGGCGGGCGCAGCAGCGCCGAGCGCGCCGTTGCCGCATTCTCGCTCGATGCTGCCGGCGAACACCGCCGCGATGTCGGCGGCAAGATCATTCTTGCAGCGCTCACCGCCACGCTCGATCTCAAGCGCGACCGCGAGACCTTGAAGCTCGCCGAAGCTAGCCGCAGCACGCTCGATGCCGCGCGCGGCGATGTCGACAAGCGCTATCAGGCGGGCGAGGCAACCAGAACCGATCTCGCGCAGGCCGATGCGCGCCGTGCCGAGGCGAGTGCCAACCTCAGGCGCGCCGAGGCGCAATTGCGCGCCTCGGAGATTCGTCTTGCGCGCCTCACCGGCACCCTGCCTGCGGGTGCCGCCGATGTGCCCTGGCCTCAGCTGCTGCCCACCGCAAAAACGCGTGAGGAAGCCATCGAACAATCCCATCGCGCCCCCGCCGTGGTCGCCGCCACGCACGAGCAACGCGCGGCCAAGGCTGCGATCAGGATTGCCGAGGCCGCAGCGCGTCCCCAGCTCTCGCTCGATGCCCGCGCCGCAACGCAGGACAACACCGAGTTCGGTTATGAGCGGCTCTCGACCTGGGCTGTGCAGCTCAAGCTCAACGTGCCGCTACTCACCGGCGGCTTGACTGCGGCGCGCCGTGGCGAAGCGGCGGCACGCGCCGAGAGCGCCGCCGCTGCCGCCGAGGATGAAGCCGCCGCATTCGCAGAAGCCGCCGCCCAGGATTGGGAGCTGCTACGCGCCAGCGAGGATGTGATTGCGGCGACCCGCGTGCAGGTGGCTGCTGCCGAGTCCGCACTCGATGGAGTGCAGAAAGAGCTCAAGGCCGGTAGCCGCACGACTCTCGACCTGCTCGATGCCGAGCGCGAACTACTGGCCGCACAGGTCAATCTCGTCATCGCCCAGCGCGATCGCAGCGTGACGGCCTTCGATCTCATGGCTGCCAGCGGCATTCTGGAACTCCACAACATTCCGGAGTGAGCGACACAGTTCACGGAGAGTTCAGTCGCTGAGAACAGGGTTGAGTCGGCAAGGCACTCGCCCTCGCGTAGCCGTCTCAAGGAGACTCCAGTGAAAACATTCATCCTCTCACTGGCAGCAGCAGCAGCCCTCTGGCTGCCGCAGTCTGCCAGCGCTCAGAACAGTTCCAATGTCATCGGCGAGCTTGCCTACTACGGCCTGCTCGAGCTTGCAGGATTGCCTCAACCGCAGCTGCTCTACCCGGACTCGGTCATCATCCGGCGCACCCAAGCCGTCCGCAGTCCGGTGTACCTACGCGTACCGCCGGGTCATGCCAAGAACTGGAGCAAGCACTGCGGCCGCTACAACGCTTGCTCGCGGCCGGTTTATTTTGTTGATGACAATTGGTACCAGCGCACCTATGTGCCTGCATATCAAGCGCGCCACCGGGATCGCGACGATGACCACGACGACGATCATGGGGACAAGCATCGTGGCAAAGACAAGAAAAACGGCAAGAAGCACGGCAAGGGTCGCGACAAGGACTAACCGCACCGGCGCGCACAGGTAAAACAGCCCGCACCCAGCAGAGCGGGCTGTTTTGCTGTGTTGGCCATCCGTGTGGGCAAATCATCATCGAGCACACAAAATGACGGATTTGATCGGTTGGGCGGCTTCGGCCTTGCTGTTTTCGACCATGGCAGCGCAGACGATCAAGCAATGGCGCTCAGGTGCCGTCGCTGGTGTCTCGAAACTGCTTTTCGTGGGGCAGCTCCTGGCTTCGATCCTGTTTACCGTCTACAGCGTGCTCAAGTCAGACACCGTGTTCATCGTCGTCAACAGCTTCATGATCGCCAACGCCCTGCTCGGGCTCTGGGTGGATCGCCGCAACCGCGCGCGGCAGCCGCCGAAGTGAGTCGGCGGCTGCGCAATGCGGCTCATCCCGTGCAGCTTTTCAAAAGATAGAAACCAAGAATCAGCGGGATGGGTACGCCCACAAGCCAGGCCAGAACGCCCCAGCCCACACCGCCTTGTTGTTCGTTTTTCATGTCAGTCTCCTTACGCAGCGGACGCTGCTTGCAGGATCAGCAGGCCAGCCGCGCATGAACCTCCGGTTAGCGTCCCTTGCCGGGTAAAAAGGTCGGCGGTGCCGAGTTGAGCCGGAGACTGATTTCAACTGCCACGCGTTTCTTCCAGCAGCCAGTCGCGCAACGCAAAAATGGCGGCAAGCTTTGGATGATCGGCGCGCCAGACGAAGTAATGCGAGTAAGGGTCTGGCACCGAGAGCTCGAACAGCCGCACCAGCCGTCCGCGCTGCAACTCGCCCTCGGCCAGTGAACGGCGTGCGAGTGCAATGCCCAGGCCCGCTGCAGCGGCATCCAGCATCACCGAAGAATCGGTGAACGAGGGGCCGCGCACCGGCTCGCGGAAGTCGAGACCCGCTGCGTGTAGCCAGGGTTCCCAGGGCAGCCAGGGGTTGCGCAGCAGGGTGCAGTCGGCCAGTTGCTGTGGCGTGGGCGGCAGCAGGCCATCGCGGTAGCCGGGTGCACAGACGGGGAAACTCGCGTCGCCCATCAACCAGACCTGCTGCACCTCCGGCCAGCCGCCGGGGCCGAAGCGGATGGCGGCATCGGCATCGCCGGCGGCGAGGTCTGCGATCGCCGCGCGCACGTCGAGAAACAGGTCAATCTGCGGATGCCGGGCGATGAAGCGAGACAGCCTTGGCACCAGCCATCGGGTGGCGAGCGAGGGCAGAACGCTGACATTGAGGGTGACGTGCTCGGTGACACCGACATGGGCAAAGCTGCGCTCCAGCATGCCGAGCGCCTGCCGCACCTGCGCCACCAGCAGACGCCCCTGCTCGGTGGGCACCATGCGGTTTTTCTCGCGCTCGAACAGCTTCACCCCCAGCCGTTCTTCGAGCGTGGTGATGTGGTGGCTGATCGCGCCGTGGGTCAGCGCGAGTTCTTTCGCCGCCCGTGTGTAGGACTGGTGGCGCACCGCTGCCTCGAAGGCTTGCAGGGTGGCGAGCGGCGGCAGGCGGGTGGGCATGCATGCATCTTATCTGCGCTGTGAAATCTGCTCACAACGCTGGGCAAAACTTTTCGTTTCCCGTGTGGCGGACGCGCGCGCAGACTGCGCCGCCATCACAGCCGTTGCTGACTTTGCGGAGAACCACATGCCTTCACCCGAAACGCTGGAACGGTTCATTGCCCTTGTCGAGCAAAACGCCCATGCAGAGGCGATCGAGGAGTTCTATGCCAGCAACGCCTCCATGCAGGAAAACCAATCCGCGCCGCGCGTGGGCCGCGACATGCTCGTTGCCAACGAGCGCAAGACCCTGTCGCGCGCCAGATCAATCCAGTCCCGGTGCGTGCGCCCGATCTGCCAGCACGGGGACCATGTTGTGATCCGCTGGATTTTCGACTTCGACTGGAAGGACAGCAGCAAGACCCACATCGAGGAGCTTGCGTATCAGCGATGGGAGGGCGAGCGCATCGCAGAGGAGCAGTTCTTCTACGATCCCGCGCAATTCATCCCGCAAAAGCCAACAGCAGGAACGCACCACTGACCATGAGCCCCTACCAGCTTTACTACGCCCCCGGTGCCTGCTCGGTCACCGCCCATGCCGCGCTCGAATGGCTGCAACAGCAGAAGCTCGCACGCTACACCGCGCACAAGCTGCTGCTGCCGCAGGGTGACCAGCGCAAGGCGGAGTACCTCGCCATCAATCCACGCGGCAAGGTGCCGGCGCTGATGCTGGCCGATGGCGCGGTGCTGACCGAGACGCTGGCAATCCTGCGCTACCTGCACGCCACGCATCCGCAGGCAGGCTTGCTGCCGGGCGAGGTAGCGCAAGAGGCACGGGGCTGGGAGTGGCTGAGCTGGCTCAGCAGCGCGGTGCAGTCGCATGCCTTCATGCTGGTCTTCTACCCCATGCGCTTCTTGGCGGATGAAGCCGGACAGGCCGCGCTTGAAGCCCATGGCCGCGCGCTGCTGCAGCACCACTGGGCCGATCTCGAATCGCGCCTGCCTGAGCAAGGCTTTGCACTCGGTGCGTTCTCACTGGTGGATATCCATCTCACCGTGTTCTACCGCTGGGCCAAACGCTATGGCTTCATGCCGCAACGCCACCACCCGCGCTGGGCCGCACTGGCCGCGCGCGTGCTCGAGCAGCCGGTGATGGCCGTCACGCTGGCGGCCGAAGGGGTGAATCTGACGGATGCACTGCCACCGCGCCCCGCCCACCTCTGGCAAATCCCAGACGGGTCGATGGCATGAGCACGCAGCAAGCAGAACAAAGGCGCGGGTTCTTCGCCGCGCTCGGCGCGTTCTTCATCTGGGGTCTGTTGCCGATCTACATCCACCAGCTCAGCCCCACGCCGGTGCTGCAGATCATGGCGCACCGGATGATCTGGGCCTGTCTGTTCGTGTTCGCTTACCTCGCCATCAAGGGCGATCTCGGCAAGGTGTGGGCCGCACTCGCCGATGCCAGGGCACGTCTGCGGCTCACCGCATCGGCGCTGCTCATCACCGTCAACTGGTTCGTGTATGTGTGGGCGGTCAGCAGCGGCCATGTGGTGGAGTCCAGCCTCGGCTACTTCATCAATCCGCTGGTCAGTGTCCTGCTCGGCGTGTTCGTGCTGAAGGAAACCCTCAACCGCATGCAGTGGGCCGCCGTCGCCCTCGCCGCGCTCGGCGTGCTCTGGCTGACCCTGCAAGTCGGCCGCCTGCCGTGGATCGCCATTGCGCTGGCGCTCACCTTCGGCACCTACGGGCTGATCCGCAAGCAGGTGGCGGTGGACTCGGTCGCAGGGCTGGGCGTGGAGACGCTGCTGATCACGCCGCTGATGCTGGCGTACCTGGCATGGACGCTGCACGCCGGCAGTTTCAGCTTTGGCACGCTGGGCCTGAAAGTCGATGTGCTGCTGATCCTGGGCGGCGCTTTCACGGCCATCCCGCTGGCGCTGTTTGCCTACGGCGTGCGCTCGGTGCCGCTGTCCACCATCGGCATCCTGCAATACCTGGGGCCGACCTTGCAGCTGCTCACGGGCGTGTTCCTGTTCCATGAGCCGTTCACCGAGACGCAGCTCATCGGCTTCGGGCTGATCTGGGCGGCGCTGGTGGTGTATGCCGGCGAAGGCCTGTGGCGCGGTCGACGCACACGCTTGAATGCGGCGCTGGTCGAGAGCGGCGTGCCCGTTAGGTGACGCAGAGCAACCGCAATGCCTGGTGGCTGATGATCGCGGCGGCGACCATCCTCACCCTGACGATGGGTGCACGGCAATCGCTGGGTCTGTTCGTCGCGCCGCTCAACGGCGACACCGGTATGGGCATTGCGGCGATCAGTTTCGCACTCGCCATTGGCCAGTTGATGTGGGGGGTGGCCCAACCGCTGTTCGGCATGTATGCCGACAAGCACGGCTCGGTGGGCGTGGTGCAAGTGGGTGGCTTGATGTTGGCAGCAGGCCTGGCACTGACCCCCTTCATGCCGACGCCATGGGGGCTGCTGCTTTGCCTCGGCATTCTCTCGGCAGCGGGTGCGGGCGCAGGCAGTTTTTCGATTTTGATCGGCGCCACTTCGCGGCAGTTGCCGGTGGAGAAGCGCGCCTTTGCAGCGGGCTTCATCAATGCCGGGGGCTCGTTCGGGCAGTTCGTGTTCGCCCCTCTCGCGCAGGCTGTGATTGCGGCGTTTGGCTGGGCTGCGGCACTGTTTACGCTGGCGGCCACCAGCCTGCTGACGTTGCCGCTCGCACGCAGCCTGCGCGGCGGCGCGCCGCTGCCGGTGGCCACCGGCAGCGACCCCGGCCCCGGCATGGGCAGCGCCATCCGCGCGGCGCTGCGCGATCGCAGCTATTGGTGCCTGCACATCGGCTTTTTCACCTGTGGCGTCCACATCGCGTTTCTGGTCACGCATCTGCCGGGCGAGGTGCAGCTGTGCGGTCTCTCGGCCAGCGTCTCGGCCACCTCGCTGGCGCTCATCGGCCTGTTCAACATCGCGGGCAGCCTCACCGCCGGCTGGCTTGGCCAGCGATACCGCATGAAGTGGATCCTCACGGCCGTCTATGCCAGCCGCGCGCTGATGATCGCGCTGTTTTTGCTGAGCCCCCGCACGCCGCTGACCTTCTATGTGTTCGCGGCGGCACTCGGCTTCACCTGGCTTGCCACCGTGCCGCCAGTCGCCGGCCTGGTTGGCAAGCTGTTTGGCACCCGCTACCTCGCCACACTCTTTGGCCTCACCCTGCTCTCGCACCAGATCGGCGGGTTCTTCGGCGCCTGGCTGGGTGGCGTGAGCATCTCGCGTTTCGGCGACTACAACTGGATGTGGTACGCCGACATGGTGCTCGCGCTGCTGGCCGCGGCGGTCAATCTGCCGATCCGCGAGGCGCGCGTCACGCCGCCCCAACTGGCAACAGCCTAGCCGCCGCTGCTAGGGTTGGTGCATGAGCACAAACAGCCAACGCATCCGCATCCCCACCACCGACGGTCTCAGCCTGAGTGCGCTGGTCGAGGGCCACGCCACCGGCCCGACCCTCGTGTTCGTGCACGGCTATCCCGACAACCTGCATGTCTGGGATGCCGTCGTCGCCACACTCAAGACGCGCTACCGCATCATCCGCTACGACGTGCGCGGCGCAGGGCAATCCGATGCGCCGCCAACCCTGCGTGGCTATCGCATGACACAACTCACGGCGGACTTCCGCCGCGTGATCGACCACCTTAGCCCCGACGCGCCCGTGCATCTCGTCGGCCACGACTGGGGCTCGATTGCGGGCTGGCAGTTTGCGACCGAGCCTGCACTTGCCGGGCGCATTGCGCGCTACACCAGCATCAGCGGGCCCGGTCTGGATCACGTCGGCCATCAGCTGCGCGCGCGGGGTGTGAGCGCCGCGACACTGCGGCAGCTGGCGGCGAGCTGGTACATGGGCGCATTCCATCTGCCACTGCTGGCCCCTGCGGTGTGGAGACTCGGCCTCGCCCGCCACTGGCCGCGCGTGCTGGCGCGCATCGAGCGCAAGCCCGGTCATGCGCCGCAAGCCACACAGCTGCGCGACGGCATCAACGGCATCGGTCTCTACCGCGCCAACCTGCTGCCGCATCTGCTGCGGCCCCGTGCCCGCCATGCCATCGCTCCCGTGCAGCTCGTCACCGCGACCCGCGACCCCTTCGTCAGCCGCGATCTGCTCGAAGGGCTGGAGCGCTGGGCATCGCCACTGACCCGCGTCACGGTGGATGCCGGCCACTGGCTGCCGTTGACGCAGCCAGACTGGCTGGCCGCAGAGATCGCCCGATTCAATACCCGACCCGCGTGAGAACCCCATGAGCAAAATCGAAACCAGCTACACCGGCGAGAAGCTGCACAAGACCGAAGCCGAATGGCGCGCGCTGCTCACGCCCCAGCAGTTCCGCGTGCTGCGCAGCGAGGGCACTGAGATGTGCGGCACGCATCCCTTCAACAACGAGAAGCGCGCGGGCACGTTTGTGTGCGCCGGCTGCAATCTGCCGCTGTTCGAGAGCAAGACCAAGTTCGAGAGTGGCACCGGCTGGCCGAGTTTTTACGACCCGATTCCGGACCGGCTTGAGACCAAGACCGACCACCACATCGGCTACGCCCGCACCGAGTACCACTGCGCCCGTTGCGGCGGCCACATGGGGCATGTGT
>JAKFXK010000063.1:0-7444 GCA_021731445.1 Nevskiaceae bacterium
CCGCCACCGAACATGGAGGAGAAGAGATCGGAGAAATCGCCACTGAAGCCACCCGGATTACCCCCCGCACTGCGGCCGCGAGTGCCACGCCCACCCCAACCCGGCGGTGGCCGAAACTGCTGGCCCGCGCGCCAGTCGCTACCTAGTTCGTCGTAAGCCTTGCGCTTCTCGGGGTCGCTCAAGACTTCGTTGGCTTCGTTGACCTCCTTGAAGCGTTCTTCCGCGCCCTTGGCCTTGCTCTTGTCGGGGTGGAACTCGGCGGCGAGCTTGCGGTAAGCCTTCTTGATCTCGGCAGGCGTGGCCGTGCGGCTCACGCCCAAAGCCTTGTAGTAGTCCTTGTATTCCATATCGGCATTATCAATGAAAAAAGCCGCGCGCCCTGATCGGCGCGCGGCTTGCTTTTACGACGATCAGAGACAGCGCGTGTTCAGTGCGTCACGGTGATGCGACGCGGCTGCACAGCAGCACGCTTGGGGATCGTGATCTCAAGCACGCCGTGCTTGCCGGCGGCACTCACGGCATCGCCATCGACCGTGTCAGGCAGTGCAAAGCGGCGGTAGAACTTGCCGAGCAGGCGTTCATTGCGGCGGCTTTCGACACCCTTCGCCTCCACGGTTTTCTCGCGGCTGCCGCTCAAGCTGAGTACGCCGTTTTCGAGCGTGATCTCGACCGTTGCAGGGTCGACGCCCGGCAGATCGGCAGAGAGCACGAACTTGTCGGTGTATTCGGCGATATCCACCGCAGGGGCATAGTCGGCGGTGGCGCCGATGCTGGCGTCCTCGCTGTTGCTGTCGATAGAGCGGCTGATTTCGTTGAGTAGCGCGCGGTGCAGGGACCAGGGTTGGTAGTGGGTCAAAGTCATGGGAGTTCTCCTGTTGAGATGAAGGTTTTTAACCAGGCGCTTCATTGCGCACGCAGCAAAACTTAAGGGTCGCAAACCTGCTTTCAAGAGCTTGAAATCGTGCCGGCGCAGACCTAACTTAGGAGCATTGCTGCATTCGTATGGAGGCCTTCATGATCCATTCATCGAACCTGATCCGCGCAAGCCTGGTCCTGCTACTGACGCTGCCAGTTTTTGCCATGCAAGCACCCCCAACTGCGCCTTTGCCGCCGGAAGGCCCTGCCAAGATCGAGCATCCGCCAGAGCTGACGCCGGCTGTGAAGAAGGCGCTCGAAAAGCATTGCGCGAAACAGCACGATGCCTGCGAACCTCCGATGAAGGAAACCCCGGCCGCAGCTGCGCCCGTAGGCAAGCCGGTCACCCAGCCGCCGCAAAAAGACCAGCCAAAGCCCGGCGATTAAAGCTGCGAGCGGATATCCCAGAGATCGGGGAACAAGGGTGTGAACAGGGTGCGCCTGAGGTATTCCGCACCGGATGATCCGCCGGTGCCGATCTTCGCACCCAGGGTGCGCTCGACCATCTTGACGTGGCGATAGCGCCACTCCTGCAAGCCTTCGTCGAGATCGACAAGACGCTCGCAGACCTGCGCCGGAAACTCGTTGCCGCGATACAGCGTGATCAGCACGGCCTGCACTTCGGCATCGGGTGCAAGCGGCGCGCACACGTCGCGACTCAATGCTGCCGCAGGCACTGCACAGCCCATGTTCTCGAGATAGCGGAGAAAGGCATCCCACAGCGTCGGTGCGGCGAGTGCGGCAGCCAGCCGCTGATGCTCGGCACCGCCCTCGGCATATTGCGCGAGCAGACTCGCGCGCTTGTGCCCCAAACGAAACTCCAGCGTACGGAACTGCGCCGACTGGAAACCGCTGGAGGCTTCAAGCCGTGTGCGGAAGGCGTTGAAGGACAGCGGCGTCATGGTCTCCAGCACATCCACCTGCTGCACCAGTGTTTTCAGGATCGTGAGCATGCGCTTGAGCGCCGCGAGTGCACGCACGGTGTCGCCACGCCGCAGTGCCGGTTCGAGTGCATCGAGTTCGTGCAGCAGCTGCTTGAACCACAGTTCGTAGACCTGGTGGATGATGATGAACAGGGTCTCGTCGTGCTCGGGGCCCTCCGACAGCGGCTGCTGCAATTGCAGTAGGGCGTCGATCTGGAGATAGGAGGAATACGTAACGGGTTTTGGCGTACTCATGTCATCAATCCTGAGGTGCGCTTGAGCGCATACGGCCCGTGCTCGATGGTTTCGGAATCGCGTTGCTTCTTGCGTTCCGGGTCGGGTGCAGGCGACAGCGGCGGCTTGCTGGCGGCGCAGGCGGCGACGGTCAGGCTCAGCCCCAGCAGGGCCAGCCGATGCAGCCAGGGTTTCAGGCGCACTAGGAATGGTCCGGCTGCACGCGGGAGAGCAGCAGCATGCCGGCGACGAAGAACACCACCAGTGCGAACAGCGCTTGGTTGGGGTTGCCGGTGAGTGCGGCGACACTGCCCACCACCAGCGGCCCCAGCACCGCCGCAAACTTGCCGAGCATGTTGTAGAACCCGAAGAACTGGCCTGCGGACGCTTTCGGGATCAGGCTCGCAAAGTAGCTGCGCGACAGCGACTGCACGCCACCCTGTACCAGGCCGACGGCAACGGCCATCATGTAAAAATCCTGCTCGGTACGCATCGACAGAGCCCAGATGGTGACGCCGATGTAGACGCTGATGCCCAGATAAAGCCCGCGCTTGGCCCCGAACTTCTCGCCAATCCGCCCGAACACGATGGCGGCGGGAAAACTCACGAACTGCACGATCAGCAGCGCCTTGATCAAGGCACCTGGTTCGAAGCCGAGCTTGATGCCGAAGTCCACCGCCATGTTCGCCACCGTGCCGACGGCGTCGATGTAGAGCCAGTAGGCGAGCAGGAACATGTAGACCGGTTTGTGGTTCTTGATCTGCTTCACCGTCTGCCATAGTGCACCCCAGCCCATCGCACCTTGTGTTTGCGGCGGTGGTTCTTTCACGTTCAGGAACATCGGCAGCGAGAACAGCGCCCACCACACCGCAACACTGACGAAAGCCCATTTGCCGGCCTCGGCGGCGTTTGCGAGGCCGAACCATTCCGGCTTCTGCACCATCGTCACGTTGAGCACGAACAGGAGGCCACCACCGAGATAGCCCAGGCCATAGCCCAAGGCGGAAACACGATCACGTTCTTCCTCGCGCGCAACGTTCACCAGCAGCGCATCGTTGAATCCCAAGCCCCCGAAAAAACCGATTCCCGCGATGGCGAACAGGGCAATCGCCCAGCCCCACTGGCCTTCGCCGACGAACATCAGGCCTGCCGTGCCGCTGCAACCGATGACGGTGAACAGCGCGAGCAACTTCTTCTTGATGCCGCGCTTGTCGGCAATCACGCCCAGCCAGGGCGCCATCAGCATGACGATGAAACTCGGCAGCGAGTTGCCGAATGCACCCAAGTAGAACGTTGCGGTACCCGGCTCGACACCCTTGGCGTAGTAGCTGTTGAAGAAGATCGGGAACAGGCCGACCAGCACGGTGGTGGCGAAGGCGGAGTTGGCCCAATCGTAGAAGGCCCAGCTCCACTGTTGCTTGCGTTCGGGTGTCATCGTTCCCTTATGTGATCTCGTAGCCCATCACCAGTGCATCTTCTGTGGCCCCCGGCCCATTCGGGTAGTAGCCCTTGCGCACGCCCAGCGTATTGAAGCCCAGGCTCTCATACAAACGCCTTGCAGAGGTGTTGGAGCGACGCACTTCCAGGAGGAAGATCGTGCAGAGCTCGTTTACCGCCAGCGTCATGAGGTGCGCCATCAGCTGCCGCCCGTAGCCTTTGCCGAGATGATCCGGATCGACGCAGAGATTGAGCAGCTGCGCCTCGCCGACCGCGATACTGAAAAAGGCATAGGCCAGCACGCGACCCTCCGCATCGAGCAAGGCCCAGCAGGCGGTGCCCGCCTTGAAGCTGTCCTGCATGATTCTGGCCGACCAAGGGTAGGGATAGCCACGCAGCTCGATGGCGAGAAGTTCATCCACGCGGGTGATGTCGAGACGCTCGATGCGCTGCTCAGACATGCGCCTTGAGACGCTGCGCAATTTTCTTCAGGTCGTCCCAGCTCTTGGCTTTTTCCTTGGGCGAGCGCAGCAGGTAGGCGGGGTGATAGGTGACGAACACCGGTGTCTGCAAAGCTCCGTAGCGGTGGAAGGGGCCGCGCAGACGCGACAGTGGTTCTTCAGTGCCAAGCAGTCGCTGTGCAGCAATGCGGCCCAGTGCGACGATGAGCTTGGGCTTGACGTGTGCGATCTGCGCATCGAGGTAGCTGCGGCAGGCGTCCACCTCGTCCTTCTCCGGATCGCGGTTGCCCGGTGGACGGCACTTGACGACGTTGGCGATGAAGACATTGTCGTTGCGAGAGCGGCCGATGGCCTTGAGCATCTCGTCCAGGAGCTTGCCGGCGCGGCCCACGAAAGGCTCGCCCTGTGCGTCCTCATCAGCCCCGGGACCCTCGCCCACCACCATCAGCGGCGCATCGTCCGGACCGACCCCGAAGACGGTGTTCGTGCGGGTCTTGCAGAGCTTGCAGCGGGTGCAGTCCTTCACCTCGGCGCGCAGGGCTTGCCAGTCGATGCCGGACACAAAGCTGCTATCCAGCGCAGCTGCAGGCACCGGGATAGCGCTAGGTGCCGTTTTTATGACAGTCGCGGCAGGCATGGGGCTTGCCACAGGCGATGACGGTTGCTGCAAGGGCTGGGACATCGGTTCGCCCGCGGTCTTGCGGGATCGCCAACGCTCGATGCCGAGAAGCCCCAACACTTCATCCCGATGATTGTTCATGCCGACATTCTCCCACCGTTGACGGGTATTTCCATCCTTTGGTCGGTCACCGACCCTACTTCGACGGTACTTGTCAGATGCTCGCGTCAACTTTCTGACACTGCCGGCTGACGGCAATCGCTGATCTCACAGGAGAACCCGCCATGCTCCCACTCCAACTTCTGAAATTCACCGTACTGGCCGTCGTGCTGGGGCTGGCGGGCTGCGACAGCAGCTCGGCCGACAAGGTCAGTGGCCCGGTCGTCGCAGGTCCTGGCGGCACCGGTGGCACTGGCGGTGGCTCTGGCGGTGGCTCCGGAACCGGCTCCGGCGGCTCAGGAACCGGAACCGGAACCGGGTCAGGCAGCGCCAGCAACAGTGCTCCCACCGCCAAGAGCGATGTCGGCGTGGTCATGGTCAACAGCAGCAACAATCCCGTCAATGTGCTGGCCAACGATAGCGATGCCGATGGCGATGCGCTCACCATCACGGCCGTCGGCTTGAATCAGTCGCTGCCGCCCACGGCCGGTGCGGTACTGGCGATCGCAGCCGATGGCAAGACCCTGCGCTACACGCCGCCGCTCGGCTTCGTCGGCCAGCAGATCATTTCCTACACCGTTTCTGATGGCCGCGGCGGCACCGCCCAGGCCCTTGCCGTGCTGACGACTAGCCCGCTGCAAGTGCCCCCGGCTGCCCTGCCCGACGCCTTCAGCCTGATCACCGACAGCACCATCACTACCCTGAACGTGCTCGGCAACGATATCGACGGTGCCGGCGGTGGCTTGGTGGTGAGTGCTGCCAGCAGCACTGCCAGCGTGCCGGCCGGCAATGCCGGCAGCGTCAGTGTCGTCAATGGCGCGCTGCGCTACCAGCCGCGTGCCGGTTTCATTGGCGTGGAAACCCTCAGCTACACCTTGCGCGATGCCAATGGCGCAACGGCCAGCGCCACCGTGCTGGTCACGGTGCTGCCGCTGGCGGCCCCGCCGGTGGCCCTCCCGGATGTGGCCATCACCGCCATCGCCACGACGGTGAACATCACGGTGCTCGCCAATGATGTCGATCTCGCTGGCGGTGGCCTGACCGTCACCGCGGCAGAACCGCTGACCACCCTGCCCCTCGGCAGCAACGGCAGCTTTGCCGTACAGGCCAATGGCAGCCTGCGCTACACGCCACCTTCGGCCAGCTTCGTGGGCGTGCAAACCGGGCGCTACACCGTTCGTGACGTCAATGGCAACGTCGGCACCGGCCTGGTGACCGTCACCGTCGCGCCGGCGCTGCCCAGCGTGCCACCAGTGGCCGTTCCGGATGTGGTCACGCTCGCCGCTGACAGCGGCTTGAGCCAGCTGGATGTGCGCGCCAACGACGTCGATCTTTCCGGCGGCGGCCTGACGATCACGGCGGCGAGCCTGGTTGCGGCACTCCCGCCCACCAGCGCCGCTACCGTGGCGACCGATGGCAGCCGCGTGCAACTGACTCCGCCCGCAGGCTATGCCGGCGTGTTGACGCTGAGCTACACCATTCGCAACGCTGCTGGCGCTACCGCCACTGCACCTGTCCTGGTCACCGTGACGCCGGCGACACTGCCGCCGGTCGCGGTGCCGGATGCGGCTACCCTGGCACAGGACGCTCCTGCCACCGACATCGCAGTGCTGGCCAATGACCTCGACCTCTCCGGCGGTGGACTGACGCTCGCGGCGGTCGAAACCGCAAACTCCCTGCCCGTGGCCAGCCACACGCTGGCGGTTGCCGGCAACCAGCTGCGCTTCACCCCGGCCACCGGCTTCGCTGGCGTGGTCGTCGTGCGCTACACGGTGCGCGACGCGAATGGCCGCAGCAGCCCGGGTCTCGCCACCGTGGTGGTGACACCCGCAGCCCTGGCACTGGCTCCGGTTGCGATCCCCGACCTGGGCAATCTGGCTCAGGGGAGTGCCGCCACCGACTTCGCAGTGCTCGCTAACGACCTTGATCCCGCTGGCGGCGGCTTGAGCCTGGGTGCGGCGAGCGTGCTCAGTTCGCTGCCGACGGCCAGCCATACCCTGAGCCTGGCCGGCAACCAGGTGCGCCTGACCCCGGCGAGCGGCTTCGCCGGCGTGATCGTGGTGCAGTACACCGCCGTGGGCAGCAATGGCCGCAGCGCCATGGGACTGCTCAGCGTCGTGGTCAGCCCGGTCGCGCTCTCAGTGGGGCCGGTGGCCCTGCCCGATCTCGGCACCCTGACGCAAAACGCCGCCGCCACCGACTTCACCGTGCTCGCCAATGACCTCGACCCGCTCGGTAGCGGTCTGACCGTCGGCAGCGCCAGTGTCCTCAGCTCACTGCCGACGGCCAGCCACACGGTCGGCGTCGCCGGCAATCGCGTGCGCGTCACCCCCGCCGCCGGCTTTGCCGGCGTGGTGGTGGTGCAGTACACCGCGATCGACGCTGGCGGCCGCAGCGCCTCCAGCCTGCTGAGCCTGGTGGTCAGCCCGCTGGCCACCTCCCTGGGCCCCGTGGCCCTGCCCGATGTCGGAACCGTCACGCAGAACGCGGCGGCGACCAACTTTGCGGTGCTCGCCAACGATCTCGATCCCACCAGTGCGGGACTGTCGCTAACGGCAGCCAGTGTCACCAGCTCGCTGCCCTCGGCAACCCACACGGTCAGCCTTGCGGGCAACCAGCTGCGCTTCACTCCTGCCAGCGGCTTCGCCGGCACGGTGCTGGTGCAGTACACCGTCACCGATGGCGGCGGCCGCAGT
>JAKFXK010000063.1:7544-30665 GCA_021731445.1 Nevskiaceae bacterium
CAGCTCGCTGCCCTCGGCAACCCACACGGTCAGCCTTGCGGGCAACCAGCTGCGCTTCACTCCTGCCAGCGGCTTCGCCGGCACGGTGCTGGTGCAGTACACCGTCACCGATGGCGGCGGCCGCAGTGCCACCGGCATCCTGAGCCTGGTGGTCAGTCCGCTGCCCACGGTACTCGGGCCGGTGGCGCTGCCCGATGTCGGCACCGTCACCCAGAATGCGGCGGCGACCGACTTCGCGGTGCTCGCCAACGACCTCGATCCCACGAATACGGGGCTGTCGCTGACTGCCGCGAGCATCATCAGCTCGCTGCCCACCGCGACCCACACCGTCAGCCTCGCAGGCAACCAGCTGCGCATCGCTCCTGCCAGTGGCTTCGCCGGCACGGTGCTGGTGCAGTACACCGTCACCGATGGCGGCGGCCGCAGTGCCATTGGCATCCTGAGCCTGGTGGTCAGCCCGCTGCCCACGGTACTCGGGCCGGTGGCCCTGCCCGATGCCGGCACCGTCACACAGAACGCGGCGGCGACCAACTTTGCGGTGCTCGCCAATGACCTTGATCCCACCAGTGCGGGACTGTCACTGACGGCAGCCAGTGTC
Organism: Nevskiaceae bacterium; assembly: GCA_021731445.1. Classification (GTDB taxonomy): domain Bacteria; phylum Pseudomonadota; class Gammaproteobacteria; order Nevskiales; family Nevskiaceae; genus Stagnimonas. Next base: position 8,143 of record JAKFXK010000063.1, read on the forward strand.
AGCAGCTCGCTGCCCTCGGCAACCCACACGGTCAGCCTTGCGGGCAACCAGCTGCGCTTCACTCCTGCCAGCGGCTTCGCCGGCACGGTGCTGGTGCAGTACACCGTCACCGATGGCGGCGGCCGCAGTGCCACCGGCATCCTGAGCCTGGTGGTCAGTCCGCTGCCCACGGTACTCGGGCCGGTGGCGCTGCCCGATGTCGGCACCGTCACCCAGAATGCGGCGGCGACCGACTTCGCGGTGCTCGCCAACGATCTCGATCCCGCCAGCGCCGGACTCAGTCTGACCGTCGCCAGCATCAGCGGCTCGCTGCCCATAGCAACCCACACCGTCAGCCTCGCGGGCAATCAGCTGCGCTTCACTCCCGCCAGCGGTTTCGCCGGCACGGTGCTGGTGCAGTACACCGTCACCGACGGCAATGCCCGCACCGCCGCAGGCCTGTTGAGTCTGGTCGTTTCGCCGCTGGCCCCGCTGGCTGGCCCCGTGGCGCTGCCCGATGTGGCGGTGCTGGCGCAGAACAGTGCGGCGACGCTGATCAACGTCCGCGCCAACGATGTCGATCCGGCCGCTGCCGGGCTCACCGTGACGGCGGCGAGCGTGCAGAGCTCGCTGCCTTCGGCCAGCCACACCGTCGCGGTGAACAGCAACCAGGTGCAGTTCACGCCAGCCGCCAGCTTTGCCGGCATCGTCACCCTTGCCTACACCGTACGCGACGGCAACAACGCCACCAGCAACGGTCTGGTCGCCATCACCGTCACACCGTCCTCACCAGTGGCGCTGCCGGCGGCGATCGGCGACGTCGGCGCGCTGGTGGTCACGCTGCTGGCAGGCTCTACCGGCAACTACAGCGTCCTCGCCAATGACATCGACCCTTCGGCGGGTGGGCTGACGCTGCAGACGGTCAGCTTCGTGAATCCGCTGCTGGTCACGCCTGGTTCGCTGCTCAGCATCGTCGGCAGTCAGGTGCGGCTAACCGTGCCGCTGCTCGGCGTAATCACCGGCGTGCTGCCGATCCAGTACACCGCGACCGACAGCCTGGGCCGCACGATCACCGGTCTGCTCAGCGTCACCCTCTCGATTTAACGACGGACCTCGCAGAAAAGCCCGGCACTGCCGGGCTTTTTTGTGGACTTCAGACTCTGCCGAGGTGGCGGTTCAGGGCTGACAGGATGGCCTTGAGCGAGGCAGTGACGATGTTGCCATCGATGCCGACACCATGCGTCGGCCGCGTCGCCGTGCCGATCTTGAGCTCGATGTAGCTCACCGCCTTGGCATCACTGCCGGCGCTCACCGCATGTTCGTGATAGTCCACCAGCGACAGCGACAGGCCGGTGAGGCTGGCGAGCCCGGCCACGAAAGCATCAATGGGGCCATTGCCCTGGCCATCGAGCTTCTGCGGCTTGCCATCCACTAGCAGTTCGGTGGAAAGCTGCACGCGGTCGGCTTTCGAGTCCTCCACCAGATGGTGGGCCAGATAGCCATAAGGTGTCGGATGATCGAGGTATTCGGCCTTGAACAAGGTATAGATGTCCGCTGCCGTTACCTCCTTGCCGGAGGCATCGGTCACTGCCTGCACCGCGCTGCTGAACTCGATTTGCAGGCGGCGCGGCAGGCTCAAACCGTACTCGGATTCGAGCAGATAAGAGATGCCACCCTTGCCGGACTGCGAGTTGACGCGAATCACTGCGTCGTAGCTGCGGCCCAGATCCATGGGGTCGATGGGCAGGTATGGCATCTCCCAGAACATCTCCGGTCTGCGGACAGCAAAAGCCTTCTTAATCGCATCCTGATGCGAGCCGGAGAAGCTGGTGAACACCAGATCGCCGACATAGGGATGGCGCGGGTGCACAGGCAGGCGGTTGCAGTACTCCACGGCGGCACGCACGGCGTCGATGTCGGAGAAATCCAGCTCTGGATCGACACCCTGGGTGTACATGTTGAGTGCGAGGTTGACGATATCGACGTTGCCAGTGCGTTCGCCGTTGCCGAACAGGCAGCCTTCGACCCGATCCGCACCGGCCATCAGGGCCAGCTCGGCAGCGGCAGTGCCGGTGCCGCGGTCGTTATGCGGATGCACGCTCAGCACCAGCGAGTCGCGGCGGGCGAGATTGAGGTGCATCCACTCCACCATGTCGGCAAAGACATTGGGCGTGGAATGTTCGACCGTGGCGGGCAGATTGACGATTAGGGGGGCCTGCGGGCTGGGCTCGAACACCGCGCTGACGGCATCGACGATCTGCCTGGAGAACGCCAGCTCGGTGCCCGAGAACATCTCCGGCGAGTATTCGAACTGCCAGCTGGTGTCGCTGGCTTGTGCCGCCAGCTGCTTGATGAGCCGGGCATGGGCAACGGCCAACTCTTCCAGCACCTGCTGCTGACTCATGTTGAACACCACCCGGCGCATGACGGGCGCCGTGGCGTTGTAGAAATGCAGGATCGCCTGCTTCGCGCCCCGCAGAGCCTCGAAGGTGCGCACGATCAGCGGCTCGCGTGCCGGGGTCAGCGCCTGGATGCGCACATCATCCGGAATGCGGCCGGACTCGATGAGAAAGTGCACGAAATCGAAGTCGGTCTCGGAGGCGGAGGGAAAACCGATCTCGATTTCCTTGAAGCCGATCTGCACCAGGAGGTCGAACATCTTGAGCTTGCGCTCGCGGTTCATCGGCTCGATCAAGGCCTGGTTGCCGTCGCGCAGGTCGGTCGAAAGCCAGAGCGGTGCCTTGGTGATCCTGGCGTCCGGCCAGGTGCGGGTCTTGAGTGCCACATCGCCGATGAGGGCTTCGATGGGACGATATTTGCTGGCGGGATTTTTCAACATGCTCATGGTGTTCGCGCCGCTATCGCGGCGATCCGGTTCGGATGCGGTTTTTCGTCTGGTTTGGCACGGGTGTTTTTGCCGCCGTGCGCGGCTTGGCGTCGTGGAGGTCTGCCTAGGGCAGAAGTCGTGCGAGCAGAAGTACACGCGCCTTCGGGCCTGCGGCAACAGCGCAGGCGGCGTGAAGGAGGGGGAAGGCGGTGTTCATGGTGGAAGAGCTTAGCGACTGATCGCCACAAATCAAGCGACGGTCTTTTTGCGCCGCCGCAGCAACATCACCACCGGGCCTGAAAGCGCGTAGCAAAAAAAGGCCAGAAACAGCACGCGCGGCGGGTCGATCGCCACCAGCGCCAGAACGCCAACAACGGCCGCAAACGGCAAAAACCGCATACGCCCTGCAACGTTGAGCTTCTTGAAACTGTTGTAGCGGATCGAGCTGACCATCGACAGCGCCGTGGCGAGCATCAGCGGCGCGGCGACAAACAGCACGGCGCGGCCATCGAAAGGCACGCGGCCGGAGATCCAGCTGAAGATCGAGTGCGAGTCGTCGACACAGCTCCAGACGAAAAACGTGACGACTGCTGCTGCGGCCGGCGAGGGCACGCCGTAGAAATCCTTGTTGGAGCCGGCAATCGCGGCCAGTACATTGAAGCGCGCGAGACGCAGGGCGGCACAAGCGCAATAGGTGAAAGCGATCATCCAGCCCAGCTTGCCGCCGAGCCACTTGTAATCGGCGAGATATTGCAGCGTGAAGGCATACATGACGATGGCGGGTGCGACCCCAAAGGCCACCATGTCGCACAGCGAGTCGTACTCCTTGCCGAAGTCGGTGGAGGTATTGGTCATGCGCGCGATGCGGCCATCCAGGCCATCCGCGATCATGGCGATGAGAATGCCGATGCAGGCCAGCTCGAAGCGCCCGCCCATCGCCATGACGATGGCGTAGAAGCCGCCGAACAGGGTGCCGGTGGTGAATAGGTTGGGCAGCAGATAGATGCCCTTGCGGCGCGGCTTTTTCGGGATCACGTCGACTTCATCATTCATGCGCTTCTCCGCAGCAGGGTGGCGAGTACCGTCTCGCCGCATCTTACTGTCTGACCGAGCTGCACCTCCACACGGCAATCTTCAGGCAGATAGATGTCGATGGTGCGCGCCAGTCGCCGGGCCCCGCAGCGACGGCCCTGCCCCACCCGGTCACCGACATCGGCCCAGACGGGACTCGCCCCGAACAGGCTGCCGCGTGTGGCGACGATGAGAATGGCCTCGCCCTCGTCGGTGCGGATGCAGCTCACCTTGCTGGGAGCACCTTGCACAGCCGTCACCTCACCCTCGACCGGTGTGCGCAGCAGATAGTTGGAAAAGAATGGCACCGTGATGCCGATACGGATCGCTTCGCGTGCGAGGTAGGGATCGTGGCATTCACGGCGGAAGCTCACCAAGCCGTCAGCGGCTGCGAGGATGCCCAGCGGCTTGGCCGGTGTTTGGCGCGGCGTATCGTGAAAGAACAGTACCGCGACGACGATGAGAGCGAGAGCGAGAACCAGCAGAAACCAGCACTCACTGATCAGGGCAAGACCGCCGAGCAGCACCAGCAGAAGCAAGAACACCCATCCTTCGGCGGCAATCCGCAGGATGGGTGCAGTGAGACTGCGCACGGCTGCTGTCCGCGAGCGCCTTAATTCTTGGTCTTGTCGACCAGTTTGTTCTTGGCGATCCAGGGCATCATCGAGCGCAGCTTCGCACCCACTTCCTCGATCTGGTGCTCCTGGCTGAGTCGACGACGGGCTTTGAGCAGCGGCTGGCCGGCCTGGTTCTCGAGCACGAAATCGCGTGCGAACTTGCCGGTCTGGATGTCATTGAGGACGCGCTTCATTTCCTTCTTCGTCTCTTCGGTGACGATGCGCGGGCCGGTGACGTAGTCGCCGTACTCGGCAGTGTTCGAAATCGAGTAGCGCATGGTGGAAATCCCGCCCTCGTACATCAGGTCAACGATCAGCTTCAGCTCGTGCAGGCACTCGAAGTAGGCCATTTCAGGCGCATAGCCGGCTTCCACCAGCGTCTCGAAGCCAGCCTGCACCAGCGCCGAAGCCCCGCCGCAAAGCACAGCCTGTTCGCCGAAGAGATCCGTTTCGGTTTCCTCGCGGAAGTTGGTTTCGATGATGCCGGCGCGGCCACCGCCGTTGGCTGACGCATAGCTCAGCGCCGTGGCCTTGGCGTTGCCGGTAGCGTTCTGATGGATAGCGATCAGCGAAGGCACGCCACCGCCCTTGAGGTATTCGGAACGTACGGTGTGGCCTGGGCCTTTGGGTGCGACCATGATGACGTCGAGATCGACGCGCGGCTGGATCAGCTGGAAATGGATGTTGAAGCCATGCGCGAAGGCCAGCGTCGCCCCCTGCTTGAGGTTGGGCGCGATGGAGTCCTCATAGATCTTGCGCTGATCCTGGTCGGGGGCGAGGATCATCACCACATCGGCGGCCTTCACCGCCTCGGCGACTTCAGCAACCTTGAGGCCCGCATTGGTGGCCTTCTCCCAGCTCTTGGAGCCTTTGCGCAGTGCCACACTGACATCCACACCCGAATCCTTGAGATTCAGCGCATGAGCATGACCCTGCGAACCGTAGCCGACGATGACGACTTTCTTGCCTTGAATGAGAGAGAGGTCGGCGTCTTTGTCGTAGTAGATGGAGATGCTCACGGGTAAAGCTCCGGTGTGGCGTGGATTTAAGGGGCAGCGAAAATCAGGCTTTGTGCAGAACGGCGTGGCCGAGCGCAAGCGCAGCAACGCCGGAGCGAACCAGTTCGAGCACGGTGGAAATCTTCGAGAGTGCGGCGATGAAGGTCTCGACCTGCGCCGCCGTGCCCGCGAGCTGCACGGTGCGGGTGTTGTCGCTGCCATCGAGTGCGGTGGCGTGATGGTCGCGCACGCAATGGATGAAGGCGTTGGCCTGCCTGGGATTCAGCTCGATCTTGATCAGCAGCAACTCACACTCAACGTGATCGGCGGCGGAGAGATCGGCGATGTCGATCACCTCGACCAGCTTGCGGGTCTGCGCCACGATCTGCTCGATGACGGCATCAGAGCCGGTGGTGACGAGGGTGATGCGCGAAACGGCCGCATCGTGCGTGGGGGCCACGCACAGGGACTCGATGTTGTAGCCGCGCGCCGCAAACAGGTTGGCAACACGCGACAGCGCGCCAGCTTCGTTTTGCAGCAGAATCGAAACGATGTGTCGCATTGTGGTGAAGCAAACTCCGCCCGACTGGCGGCTCAGGGCGCGCACCTTAGCCGCGACGGGCGCGGAACGCAATCACCGCTTGGTTTTAACTGCTGACGTTTTTGTGCACCCACTCCACCAGCTGCGCGCGGCGGCGGAAGCCAAGCTTGTCGTATAGGTTGTAGGCATGGGTGGAAACGGTGGACGGTGCCAGGTCAAGGTCGCGCGCGATTTCCTTGAAGGTCATGCCGCCCGCGAGCTTCTTCGCCACCTGCAATTCGCGGGTACTGACGCTGGGCAAGCGGCGATCCTTGCGCACCCGCACATGAAACTTGTCCTCCGCCTGGTCGATGCGGAAAAACAATCCCCGGAACGCCTGCCCGGTCTGTGCCAGACGCGGCTCCCAGCTGAAATCGAATGGCAGTTTCTTGCCATCCCAGTTTTCCTCGGCGCGCCGGAGGTAGTCCTCAAAGGCACGGTCAGCCGACTCGATCAGGCCGGTGGCGTCGACGATGGCAAAGCCGATCGGCTCCAGGGCGCCGCCCTTGGCTTCGCGCAGCAGCCCCTGCAGGCGCCGCGACATGCGTTCGGCACAGGCCAGATGTTCCAGCATCTCGGAGAGAAATGCCCGCTCTTCGTCGGTGAATGCCGAGGGCATGGAACGCTGCCAGGTGAACTCGTGGCGGCTGTTCTCGACCGGCTCCAGCACCTCAATGCGTAGGGTCGAGAATTCGCCAGCGCGTGGTTTCGAAGCCTGGCCCGCGACGGCCAGCTCGCGGATGCCCCAGGGGGCGATCACCGACCAGCGGGCCTGCGATAGCGGCAGCCGCTCGACTATCGCCGACAGCGCCCACTGCGTGAAGTGATCCGGATGATCCAGAACACCGCTGTACAGATTGCTGACGAAGTTATTCATTTCTAGGCTCCCCAGCCTATCGAGTGATTTCATTCGATACTCCACGCGACGATTTAGCTATCGTAATTATTGCGAGCACTCGCAATTTCTGCGACGTAATTCTAATAATCCTGAACGCGACCTGCATTTTGCGGCAAAGCGCCGGGATGCTTGAAAGTGTTATAACGCGCGCCCTTCAATAGCCTTAAGCGCCTCCACACAAGGCCAGTCACCGAGCCAACACGCCATGAACGCCGCCATGCAGTCCCCGCAGACCAAAACCTGTCAAGCCATGACCGGTGCGGAGATTGTCGTCAAGGTGCTTAGCGATGAGGGCGTCGATGTCATTTTCGGCTATTCGGGTGGTGCGATCCTGCCTACCTACGACGCGGTGTTCCGCCACAACCAGTTGAATCCCAGGCCGGATGGCAGAGAGCCGATGCCATTGATCGTGCCCGCCAACGAACAGGCCGCAGGCTTCATGGCCGCAGGCTATGCGCGCGCCAGCGGCAAGGTGGGGGTGGCACTCGTCACCTCAGGCCCCGGGGCCACCAACACGGTCACACCGGTACGCGACTGCATGGCCGACTCGATCCCCATCGTGGTGATCTGCGGCCAGGTGCCGACCGCCGCCATCGGCAGCGATGGATTCCAGGAAGCGCCGATCAGCGCCATCATGGGGCCCTGCGCCAAGCATGTGTTCCTGGTCACCGACCCGACCAAGCTCGAAGCCACCATGCGCACCGCCTTCGAGATCGCCCGCACCGGCCGCCCCGGCCCGGTGGTGGTGGACATCCCCAAGGACGTGCAGAACTGGTCAGGCAACTTCTACGGGCAAGGCTTGCTGCCGATACCGGGCTATCGCGCGCGACTGGATGCAGTGCGCAGTAACCGCCTGGATGCGGAGAAGCTCGCCGACTTCGAAAAACTGCTGAGGAGCGCCAGACGCCCCTTACTCTATGTCGGCGGCGGCGCGATCCACGCCGAGGCGGCCGCCAGTCTCACCGCCTTCGCCGACGCCTTCGGCATCCCCGTCACCACCACGCTGATGGGCTTTGGCGCCTACGACACCACCCGGCCGCGCGCCCTGCACATGCTGGGCATGCACGGCACCGCCTTCGCCAACTATGCGGTCGAGGATTGCGATGCCCTGATCGCCGTCGGTGCCCGGTTCGATGATCGTGTCGCCGGTGTGCCCGGCAAGTTCGCGCCACGTGCGAAGTGGATCGCCCACCTCGACATCGACGCCGGCGAGATCAACAAGGTGAAACGCGTGCATTGGAGCCATGTCGGCGAGCTGAACCCTGCGCTCGATGCCCTCACCACCCACCTGCAGGCCGTTGGCTTCAAGCCCGACTATGCCGACTGGCACGCGCACATCGCCCAGCTCAAACTCAGCCATGCGATGAACTACGAGCGCGGCGGCGAGCACATCCAGCCGCACGCCGTAATCGAGGAGATCAACAAGATCACCAAGGGCGAGGCCGTGGTTTCCACCGGTGTCGGCCAGCACCAGATGTGGGCGGCGCAGTACTTCGATTTCAAGCAGCCGCGACTCTGGCTCACTTTCGGCTCGATGGGCACGATGGGCTTCGGCCTGCCTGCCGCCATCGGTGCCGCGTTTGCGCAGCCTGGCAAGGTCATCATCGACATCGACGGCGATGCCTCGATCCGCATGAATCTCGGCGAGCTGGAAACCGCGACCACCTACAACCTGCCAGTGAAAATTGTCGTGCTCAACAACTTCGGCGATGGCATGGTCAAGCAGTGGCAGCGGCTGTTCTTCGAGTCCCGCTACGCGGGTAGCGACAAGAGCCTGCACCGCAAGGATTTCATCAAGGCCGTGCAGGCCGATGGCTACGAGTTTGCGGTGCGGGTATCGAGGAAGGAAGAACTCGCAGACGCCGTCAAGGCCTTTATCGAGTTCCCCGGCCCGGCTTTTCTCGAAGTGCTGATCGATCCGATGGCGAGCGTCTACCCGATGGTAGGCCCCGGCATGGGCTACTCGGAAATGATTACCGGGCCTTGGATCGCTTCACGCACCAGTGAAGAAAAAGCGGAGAAGCAGGCCAAGGCCGATCTCTTTTAACCACCGCCCCGGCGGATGCCGTAAAACAGGCCCCCAATGACTGCCAGCGCTCTCACCACTGTCTTTCTGCCGCTTGCCCTCGCCATCATCATGCTGGGCCTGGGGCTGTCACTGACACTGGCGGATTTCCGCCGCGTGCTGGTGTTCCCCAAGGCGGTGCTGATCGCACTCGTGTGCCAGACCCTGCTGCTGCCGCTGGTGTGCTTTGCAGTTGCCAACGGCTTTGGCCTGGCACCTGCGCTCGCGGTGGGACTGATGCTGCTCGCTGCCTCGCCGGGCGGCACCTCGGCCAATCTCTACAGCCACCTGGCGCATGGCGATGTCGCGCTCAACGTCACGCTGACTGCCGTCAACTCGGTGCTGGCGATCATCACCCTGCCACTCATCGTCAACTTCTCGCTCGCGCATTTTTACGGCGAGGGCAAGATCATCCCGTTGCAGTTCACCAAGGTGGTGCAGGTGTTTCTCATCGTGCTGGTACCGGTGGCCATCGGCATGGCGGTGCGTGCCCGCTTCACCCCGTTTGCCCAGCGCATGGGCAAGCCGGTCAAGATTGTGTCGATGCTGTTTCTCGCCCTCATCGTGCTGCTGGCGCTGGCGAAGGATGCCGGCACCCTGAGCGCCAATCTGGCCGTCGTCGGTGGCGCCGCGCTGGTGTTCAACCTGATCAGCCTCGGTGTCGGTTATGGCGTGCCGCGCCTGCTCAAACTCAACCAGCGGCAATCGGTGGCAATCGGCATGGAGATCGGCATCCATAACGGCACCCTGGCGATTGCCATTGCGCTTTCACCGATGATGTTGAACGACGCCGCCATGGCGATCCCGGCCGCTATCTACAGCATGTGGATGTTCATCACCGCCGCGCTTTTTGGCTGGTGGGTCAGCCGGAAGACCGCTGCTGAAATGGCTGAGGTTGGCCAGCTGAAATAGTCGGGGCGGATGGCCTACCCTGCCGATTCGTCGGGCGGCATGGCGAGCGGCTCCACCCGCGCACCCCGCAACTGCAATCCCGCCGCGAACTGCCGGCAGGCGGAAGCCGCCAGCTTCTCAGCACCCTTGAAACCGAACTCGATGTGCGGCTCGACATCGTCATGGCCCCGGAATGGCAGGCTGGAAAACTCCAAGGCCGGATGCGCCGCAATCACCGCCTCCATCAGATCCAGCAGATCGCCTTCCGCCGCACTGCCCTTTGCGCGCAGCCGATATTCGACAGCAGGCTTGGCGTCGTGCAGCTGCCGGTAGTGCGTGTCGAGCACCCATTCCAGCATCGGCCAGGCCATCTCCGGGAAACCCGGCACGAAGTGGCAATCGGCCATTGAAAACCCACTGACGCGATTCACCGGGTTGGGGATGAGTTTTGCGCCGCTGGGAAAGTCCGCCATCAGCACCCGGTTGGGTCGCGCCCGCTCGCCGTATTGCGCCACGATCAGTGCCTCGCCTTCGGCATGCCGCTCGATGGGTAGCCCGAAGGCCGCCGCACAGGCTTGCCGCGTGCGGTCATCGGGGGTGGCCCCAATGCCGCCGCAGCACAGCAGCACCTCACCGCGCGCTGCGGCATCGGCAATCACCGCTGCGATGCGGGCTTCGTCATCGCCCAGAAAAGTCACCTGGCTCAGCACCAGACCACGCGCCCTCAACAGCTCGATGGCCTTGGAGAAATGCTTGTCCTGCCGTTTGCCGGAAAGCTGTTCGTTGCCCGTGATGAGCAGATGAAAGTGAGGTGTGGTCATGCGCGATTAGAACAAGATCAACACAAAAAAAGCGACCCGAAGGTCGCTTTTTGCTTGACGCTTATTGCCCGGCTTGCAGGGCTGCGATGCGCTGTTCCAGCGGCGGATGTGAGGAGAACAAACCACTGATGCCCTCGCGAATGCCGAAGGCGGTCATCTCCTTGGGCAGCTGCGAAGGGGCGTCTTGGAAAGACTGCAAGCGTTGCAGCGCCGCAATCATCTTGCGTTTGCCCGCGAACTGCGCACCGGCCTGGTCGGCCCGGTATTCGCGCCAGCGCGAGAAGGCGGCGACGATCATCGAGGCACCAATACCGAGCACGATCTGCATGACCATCGAGATGCCGTAATAGGCAAAGCCGGGGCCGGAATTGTTGTCGCTGCCACGGCGCAGGAAACTGTCCACCGCATAGGCGATGACGCGGGAGAGGAAGATCACGAAAGTGTTCACCACGCCCTGGATCAGCGTCAGCGTCACCATGTCGCCATTGGCGACGTGACCGATCTCGTGGCCGAGCACGGCCTCGACTTCGTCTTGCGTCATGGCTTTCATCAGGCCGGTGGAAACCGCCACCAGTGCAGCATTCTTGTTGGCACCAGTGGCAAAGGCATTCGGCTCCGGCGCTTCGTAGATGGCGACTTCCGGCATTTTGATCCCGGCCGCACGCGCCTGGCGCTCGACGGTCTGCAGCAGCCACATCTCGGCGGAGTTCTTCGGCTGGGTGATGACCACTGCACCTGTGCTGCGCTTGGCCATCCACTTGCTCATCAGCAACGAGATGATGCTGCCGCCGAAGCCCATGATGGCGGAGAACGCGAGCAGCTGTGTGAGATTGAGGCCGTTCTGAGTGAGAAAGCGGTCAACCCCAAGCAGGGAACAGGCGACGCCGAGCACGAGCATAACGGCGAGGTTGGTAAGCAGGAAAAGGGCAATGCGTTTCATGGCTGACAGTCAGGTTGGCTGTTGGAAAGTGACAGGATGAAGATGTGGCGGCTTTGCACAGTCTCAAGACCTGCGCACACAGCATCAAGTTCAGGCCTTGCCGGTCTCGGGCGCCATGCTGTCCACCCGCTGGAATCCGCGCGGCAGCGCAGCCCCACGACTGGCGCGGCTACCGGCGAAGGCGGCGAGATCGGCAGCCTTGAGCGTGAGGCTGCGCTTGCCACAGAGCAGTTCCAGCGGGCGTCCGGCAGGCAGCACACAGGCAGCAAGGATTTTGTCCTCGCCCTTGAGTGTCACCAGCTTGTTGCCCTTGCCTTTCACCAGCTCCGGCAGTTCGGCGGCGGGGAACACCAGCAGGCGGCCCTCGGCGGTGGCGATGGCGATGCGCTCGGTGATGGTATCGAGCACGCGCATGGGGCTCAGCGGAGTGCCTTCGAGATTCAGCACCGCCTTGCCGGCCTTGTTGCGGCCTTCCATGTCGCCCAGCTTGGTGATGAAGCCGTAGCCATCGGATCCGCACAGCAGCAGCTTTTCTTCGGCCACACCCATCAGCATGGCAGCAATTTTGCCACCGTCCTGGATGTCGATCTTGGTCGTCACCGGCTCGCCCTGCGAACGCGCTGACGGCAAGTCGCGCGGACTGAGCGTGTAGGCGCGCCCCTTGTGGTCGAGCAGGATCAAGAGCTGGTTGGTCTTGCCCAGCACATGCGCAAAGTACTCGTCACCCGCCTTGTAGTTGAGCGTGGCCGGGTCAAGTTCGTGACCCTTGCCGGCGCGTATCCAGCCGGCCTTGCTCAGTACTACGGTGATGGCTTCCGCTGGCAGGATTTCTTCCGCACTCATTGCAACTGCGGGCGCGCGGGCCACTATGGGGCTGCGACGCACATCGCCATATTTCTTGCCATCCTCGCGCAGCTCTTCGGTGATCAGTTTCTTCAGCGCCTCGTCAGAGTTCAGTAGCTCTTCGAGCTTCGCCTTTTCCTTCGCCAGCTCGTCCTGCTCGCCCTTGATGCGCATCTCCTCCAGCCGCTGCAACTGGCGCAGGCGGGTGTCGAGGATGTAGTCGGTCTGGATCTCGCTGAGTGCGAAGGTGCGCATCAGCGTTGCACGCGGCTCGTCCTCGAAACGGATGATGCGGATGACTTCATCAAGATTCAGGAAGGCGATCAGCAAGCCCTCCAACAGGTGCAGGCGATCGTTCACCTTCTGCAGGCGGTGGTTGAGCCGGCGGGTCACAGTGGCAAAGCGGAAGTCCAGCCACTCGCTGAGGATCTCGCGCAGGTTCTTCACGCGTGGGCGGCCGTCGAGGCCGATCATGTTCAGGTTCACGCGCACCGATTTTTCGAGATCGGTGGTGGCAAACAGATGCGCCATCAAGGCATCGGCATCGACCCGGTTGCTGCGCGGGATGATGACCAGGCGGCAAGGATTTTCGTGGTCGGACTCATCTCTTAAATCCTCCACAAGCGGCAGCTTCTTCGCCCGCATCTGCTCGGCGATCTGCTCTTGGATCTTGTTGCCGCTGACCTGATGCGGCAGATGGGTGATGATGATGTTGCCGTCATCCTCGCGCTCCCAGCGCGCCCGCGTGCGCACCTGGCCATTGCCCGTCTGGTAGAGCTTCAACAGCTCCGCGCTCTCGCTGATGATCTCGCAGCCGGTGGGGAAATCCGGGCCTGGCACGAACTCCAGCAGCTTCTCGATGGCGGCGTTCGGGTGCTTGAGCAGATGGATGCAAGCCTTCACCAGCTCAGCGATGTTGTGCGGCGGGATGTCGGTGGCCATGCCCACGGCGATGCCGGTGGTGCCGTTGACGAGAATGTTCGGCAGCCGCGCCGGCAGCAGCTTGGGTTCTTCCAGCGTGCCGTCGAAGTTCGGCGCCCACTCCACCGTGCCCTGCTCGAGTTCCGCCAGCAGCGCCTGCGCATAGGGCGTGAGGCGGCTCTCGGTGTAGCGCATCGCGGCGAAGGATTTCGGGTCGTCCGCCGAACCCCAGTTGCCCTGCCCGTCCACCAGCGGTGTGCGGTAGTTGAAGGGCTGCGCCATCGTCACCATCGCCTCGTAGCAAGCCGAGTCGCCATGCGGATGGTATTTGCCGAGCACGTCGCCGACCGTGCGCGCGCTCTTCTTGTGCTTGGCGGTGCTCTGCAAGCCGAGCTCGCTCATCGCATAGATGATGCGGCGCTGCACGGGCTTCAGGCCGTCTTCCACATGCGGCAGCGCGCGGTCGAGAACCACGTACATCGAGTAATCAAGATAGGCCTTTTCGGCGAAGACGCGCAGCGGGGTTTTTTCGGGTTCGATGATTTGAATCGTCATGTCAGGAATCAGCAGAGAGGATGTTTGGCTATTCGGAAGGCATCGAGTTGACGATGCGCTGGGTTTCGACGCTCACGGTGGTCACGCGAATCAAGAGGTCGATGACGTGCTCCTTGTAGTCGGCGAAGCGGTAGGTGTTGAAGTGCGCGGCGATGGTGGGGTCGCGCGGCGTGCCTTCCTTGTATTGGTCCAGCACCCACTCCAGCGCGCTGCGGTTGCCGAGCTTGTATTCCCAGGCCGTGGCGGGGATGCCGATGAGCGTGGTCGCGGCATCCACCTCGATGCGGCCTGTGAGCTTATCGGCCTTGAGCTTGCATTTGGGCGCTTCGATGCCGGTGGCATCGCTGCGCTTCAGCGCAAACGGTGCGGCCTGCTCGAAGCCAGTGTGCAGGGCCAACAGTTGCTCACCCCACGCTGCCCATTGCTTGAATTCCGCTGCCTCGCCGTAGAGCGGGATGCGCGGCAGCTCTCGCTTGAGGTTGAGCGCGTACTTGCTGCGATAGGCAGAGTGGTGCAGCACGGCGTAGACGTAGGCAAAGATGCGCTCGCGCGTGCAGCCCGCCCGCTTGCCATAGTGCTTCTCGAACTGCTGGACGCCCCAGTCGGTGAGGTTGTCTTGACGGTTGCCTTCGGCGTCGTAGCGGTAGAGCGAAAGGTATTGCGTCGGGTCTGCTGAATAGAGATTGAGATTGGGTACTGCGAACGACGCCAGGACGCTGAAGGGCTGACGCTCGCCACTGAGCAAGCACAAGGCCTGATTCACAAACCCTTCGTCATTCCCGCGCAAGCGGGAATCCAGGTCACCCGCAGGGCGATGCTTCTGGTGCTTACTGTCTGCTGCGCCGACAGCCTGGATTCCCGCCTTCGCGGGAATGACAGTGGGGAAGGTTTCGGCTTTTGCACCGGGTCGATCAATGAATAACGCCGAGTCATACAACCATCGGCGCACAAAGGGCCGATACAGGCTGCTGCGCACTCGCGCTGCATCGAACGCTTCTTCACGGCCCTGCTCGAACCGCATCTTGAGCGCCTCAGACCACTTGATCGCCTCATCAAACTCACGACCCTTCTTCTGCTGGCCGTAGCGCGCCACAAACCACTCCATCTTGCTCGACAGCGCCTCGGCGCTATCGTCGTACACCCACTCATCACGGTTGGTCGAAGCCCCCAGCGAATAGAGCTTGAACAGCGCCCGCTCCTTCGCAGGCGAATCCGTCTGCTTGGTCTCCTTGCTCGCCAGCGGCAGCAGCGTGTCGAAATCGTTGTCGGCCTGATTGATCCAGTTGCCCTTGGCATCGGGCGTCACCGGCTCGAAGGCAACCTCGTTGAAGCGCGTGGACGAGAGCCAGCCGAGCTTGTCCACGGCCGTCTCCAGCTCGGGCCGGCGCACGTAATGCACGCGGGCGGCGGGCTTGGGCACTTTGCTCTTCGGGTCGCGGTGCTGCTTCACCCAGAAGCTGATGGCGACACCGGTCTGGATGCCGAAGACGTTGTGGGTGATGCCGCTGAGCTTGGGGTTGGCGCGCACATCACCGCCCAAATCCACCACCCAGGCCTCGTCGAACTCCTTCGCCATTTCGAGCCGGAAGCCATCGAAGGTGCGGCTATCGATGAAGCTGCGGTTGGTGACGAAGGCAATCACGCCATCGCTGTTGACACGGTCGGCCGCCCAGCGGAAGAAGCGCGCATACATGTCGTACATCTTGGTCTTCTGCGCCTTGCTGGCGGCGATCCAGGTCTGCTTGATGCGCGCATCCACGCCTTCGTAGAGGCGGTTCTTGTTGTTGTCGTTCTCGTTGGTCTGGTTGGCGTTGTAGGGCGGGTTGCCGATGACGACGCTGATCTTCTTCTTGTTCTGTTTGGCGATGCGGTCGGTGTTCTCGCTGCTCATGCTGCCGAGCAGGCCCAGCTGCTGGCCGGTGTGGGTCTGCTCGAAGGCAAGGTTGTCGAGCGTGTCCACGAAGCAGATGTGCGGAAACTCTTCGTAGCTCTTGGTGAGCTGCGCGTAGGTGAACTCGATGTTGAGGTTGGCGATGTAATAGGGAAGGATCGCAACCTCGTTGCAGTGAATCTCGTTCTTATACTTGTGCTTCAGCGCCTCCGGATGGGCCTTCAAGTGCTCGATCAGGTCGGTGATGAAAGTGCCGGTGCCGACGGCGGGGTCGAGAATCTCGACGTTCTTGCTCGCCAGCGTCTTGCCGAAGTGCCGGTGCAGCAGGGCATCGACGCCATCCAGCATGAAGCGCACCAGCTCGCCCGGCGTGTAGACCACGCCGAGGCGATCGGCCAGCTTGGGGTTGTAGACCTTGTAGAAGTTTTCGTAGATCGCCTTCAGGAACTGCTGCTTCTCGTGATGATCGGCAATGCCGGCAGCGGCCTCGCGGATGGCGCCGTAGTAGCTCTCCAATCCGCGCAGGGTGTTCTTCTTCACGCCACCCGTGAAGAAGGTTTCGGCGACCTTGGTCAGCTCGCGGGCGATGTTGTTCTCGCGATGGAACTGGCTGTCGCCAAACACGCGCAGGAAAATATCTTCGGTCAGCACATGCTGGATCAGCATCTCGCGCACGTCGTCGGCCGTCACCGACTCGTTGATGCTGCTCTGGCAGAGTTTTAGGAAAGTCTTGAGCGCCTTGGCGAAGGGCTTGTTGTCTGCCTGCTGTTGCTCGATCAAGGCGCGCAGGGCTTCGAGCACTTTGGGCATGTCCTGCTTGAACTGCTCGATGGCGCGGCGGAAGTCCGCCAGCTCCGCACGCTCGAACTCGACGAATGCCTTGAGCAAATCGGCAATGGGCTTGGGCTCGCCGGTGAGGCTGACGCGCTGCACCTCGTGCCCGTTCTGGATCAGCACCGCCTCGCGGCTGTCCTCATACAGAATGTTGTCGCTGGGGTAGCCCTTGGCGCGCTTCTTGGCGATCTCCTCATCGAGATCGTCGTGCTCGTCCTTGGCCTCCCAGTAGCCGTGGGTGAGGCGCAGGGCGTCTTTCAGCGTGCCGTCGGGGTAGACCTTGGTGCCCTTGCTGGTGACCACCTCCAGCTCCTCGATCAGGCGCAGGTCGTGCGGGCGGGCGACGTCATCGAGCAGGCGCGCAAAGGCCTTGCGGATGCTGTCTTCGTTGGCGCTGCCGCCGTACTGCTGCAACTCGGCGAGGCGGCGCTGATAGTCGGCGACGAGGAGGGTAGACATGTCAGTTCGCCAAGGGCTCGGTATCGCGGCTCAGGAGTGCCAAGTAGGCATCGTAGGCAAACAGCCGATTACGACGATTGCCGGTGAGCTCGCGCACCAGTCCCATCTCCTGCATTTTCGCGAGTGCTGCGGTGACACTGCCGCGATTGACGCCGACGGCCTTCGCAGCCAACGGCACATTGGTGACGGGTCGCGCGCAAAGGTGGCGATGCAGCGCGGTGGCGGTGGCAGACAATCGACCCAGAGCAGGCAGCCGAGCGCGGTCGGCATCGAACAGGGCGATGATCTGGCGGGCCGTGTCGCTGGCTTCCTTCGCGGTGTTGACCACGCCGCGCAGGAAGAACTTCACCCAACCCTCCCAGTCGCCGTGGGTGCGCACGCGGCTCAGGCGGTCGTAGTACTCGGAGCGGTTGGTTTTGAAGTGCAGGCTCAAGTACAGCAGAGGGTAGTGCAGCACCTGTGCTTCGGCGAGCAGCAGCGCGATCAGCAGGCGGCCCAGGCGGCCGTTGCCATCCAGAAACGGGTGGATGGTTTCGAACTGCACATGCGCGAGTGCGGCCTTGATGAGCGGTGCGGTGTCGGGGTCGTGCAGAAAGGTCTCGAAGGGGCCCAGCACGGCCATGAGCTGATCGGGCGGAGGCGGCACGAACACAGCGTTGCCGGGGCGGCTGCCGCCGAGCCAGTTCTGGCTGTGCCGGAACTCGCCCGGCAGCTTGGTCGCACCGCGTCCGCTGGCCAGCAGCACGCCGTGGATCTCGCGCAGCAGGCGCAGCGAAAGCGGCAAGGTCTTGAGTCGATCGAGCCCGAAGTTGAGCGCGCGCACGTAGCAGCTCACTTCTTCCACGTCGTCCTCCGGCACGCCGGGGATTTCGTCCATTTCGTGGATGAGCAGGTCCGAGAGCGAAGACTGCGTGCCTTCGATCTGCGAGGACAACACCGCCTCCTTGCGGACGTATTGGTAGAGCAGCAGTTGCGGGTCGGGGAGTGCGGTGGCGAGGCCATCGAGTCGGCCGAGCTGGCGGTTGGCTTCTTCGAGCAAGGTCAGCGACTCGGCGTCGAATGCGAGCGGCGGATTGGGCGGCAGCGGCGGCGGGACGAAAGCCTTGTAGCTCTCGCCTACCGAGTTGCAGGTGATGTAGCTGCCCAGTCGCGTTTGCACCGCTGGCTCCAGAAGTCTTGTTATGGCGATGGAAAATGCCCCTTTAAGAAGACTTTGGCAAGCAAAGCTTCATATGAAGAAAATCTTGGCCGACTTGGAAAGTTTCCAGCGCTTTCTAAAAAGCGATCAGAACCTTGCAAAGGCCCCTGCAATCGACAAGCACGCTAAACCTCGATCTCGGCTTTGTCGCCGTTTTCTTCCAGCCAGTTCTTGCGATCCCCTGCACGCTTCTTGGCGAGCAGCATGTCCATCAGGCCGTCGGTGGTCTTTACCGCCGGCGCACCTTCCGCAGCCGGCGGCAGCTCATCGAGCGTGAGCTGCACGAGGCGGCGGGTGTCAGGGCTCATGGTGGTTTCGCGCAGTTGCAGCGGGTTCATTTCGCCCAAGCCCTTGAAGCGGGTGACACCAACCTTGCTCTTGTTGCCCTCGGCTTGCAGGCGATCCAGCACGCCCATTTTTTCGGACTCATCCAGCGCATAGAACACCTGCTTGCCGGCATCGATGCGGAACAAGGGCGGCATGGCGATGTAGATGTTGCCGGCCTCGACCAGCGGGCGAAAATGCTTGAGAAACAGCGCGCACAGCAGGGTGGCGATATGCAGGCCATCGCTGTCGGCATCGGCCAGCACACAGACCTTGCCGTAGCGCAGGCCGCTGATATCCGCACTGCCAGGGTCCACGCCAATGGCGACGCTGATGTTGTGGATTTCCTCACTCGCCAGCGCCTCGCCAGCGCTGGCCTCCCAGGTGTTCAGAATCTTGCCGCGCAGCGGCATGATCGCCTGCGTGTCGCGGTCGCGCGCCTGCTTGGCCGAACCGCCTGCCGAGTCACCCTCGACCAGAAACAGCTCGGTGCGGTTGAGATCGGTGAGCACGCAGTCGGCAAGCTTGCCGGGCAGCGCCGGGCCGCTGGTGATTTTCTTGCGCACCACTTGCTTAGCGGCCTTCATGCGCGCACTCGCATTCGCAATCACCAGCTGGGCAACCTTTTCGCCCTCGTCGGGATGCTGGTTGAGCCAGAGGCCGAAGGAGTCATGCACCACGCCGCTGACAAAGGCGGCCGTCTCGCGCGAGGACAAACGCTCCTTGGTCTGGCCGGCGAACTGCGCGTCTTGCATCTTGATACTGATGACGTAGGCGAGGCCCTGCCAGACATCTTCCGGCGCGAGCTTGAGACCCCGCGGCAGCAGGTTGCGGAACTCGCAGAACTCGCGGATCGCCTCGGTCAAGCCGGTGCGCAGGCCATTGACGTGAGTACCGCCCTGAGCGGTGGGGATGAGATTGACGTAGCTCTCCTGCAGTAGCTCCGGCGTGCCGTCGGCATTCACCCAGGCCAGCGCCCATTCGGCCTCTTCACGATCCGCCTTGAACTTGCCGGTGAAGGGCTCAGCCGGGATCAGCTCATGCCCTTTAACGGCATCGAGCAGGTAGTCCATCAAGCCGTTTTCGTAATGCCACTCGGTGACCTCACCGCTTGCCTCGTCCTTGAGCGACATCTTCAGGCCGGGGCAGAGCACCGCCTTGGCACGCAGGATTTGCTTCAGGCGCGGCAGCGAGAACTTGGCGCTGTCGAAGTACTTGGCATCGGGCCAGAAGCGCACCCGCGTGCCGGTTTCCTTCTTACCCGCAGTGCCGATCTCACGCAGTGCGGACTTGGTATAGCCACTCTCGAAGTGCATGGTGTGTTCCACACCACCGCGCTTCACGAAGACATCGAGCCGCGTCGATAGCGCATTGACCACGCTGACGCCGACGCCGTGCAGACCACCGGAGAACTGGTAATTCTTGTTGCTGAACTTGCCGCCTGCATGCAGCTTGGTCAGCACCAGTTCGACGCCGCTGATCTTGTGGACAGGATGGATGTCGGTGGGGATGCCGCGCCCGTCATCCGAAACCTCGCAGCTGCCATCGGCAAAAATCACCGTGCGAATGTGCCGGGCATGACCTGCCATCGCCTCATCGACGGCGTTGTCGATGACCTCCTGCGCCAGATGGTTGGGGCGCGTGGTGTCGGTATACATGCCGGGGCGCACGCGCACCGGGTCCAGTCCGTCGAGGACTTCGATTGCATTGACGTCGTATTGCTGCTGGGCCATTTCTAAAGCGGGTTTTGAAGTGCGCGGCACGGTAGCGAACACGCCCGGGCATCACAACTGGACCTCGGGGCAGAGTTCATCCTTGCAATGGTGGCGACACCCGCATCACCATTGATCTGGCTAGAGTTCCTCTAGACTTAATAAATAACGCAGTTCTGACGCACATCACCGATCAGGGAGCCGTTCATGCAAGGCCAAACATTCCGTCTCGAACTGCGCCCGCGCATTCCGGAAAAACTTTCGCGGCTTTCCAACCTTGCCGACAACCTCATCTATGCCTGGGATCGCGAGGTGCGTGGCGTGTTCTGGCGGCTCGACCGCGAGCTGTGGCGCGACTGCGGCAACAACCCCAAGCTGTTCCTGCGCCGGGTCGGCCAGGCCACGCTCGAACGCGCTGCGGAGGATCGTGATTTTCTGGAGGACTACCACTCCGCGCTCTCGTCCTTCGACTCCCACATCGCGGCCGGCAACCGGCCGGAAGTGGAGAAATACCTGCACATCGACACCGATCTCGTCGCCTATTTCTGCGCCGAGTTCGGCCTGCACGAGAGCTTCCCGATCTACTCCGGGGGCCTGGGCATTCTCGCTGGCGATCACTGCAAGGCGGTGGCGGACCTGGGCGTGCCCTTCGTCGGCGTGGGCCTGCTCTACCGGCAGGGATATTTCACCCAGCAGATCGACGGCCAAGGCCGCCAGCAGGCCATCGCCAACGCCGTGGATTTCGACGACCTGCCGGTCTCGCTGTGCAAGAGTGCCGATGGCAAGGAGCTGCGCGTCAGTGTCGAGATTGCCGACCGCACGGTGCAGCTGCGCATCTGGCTGGCGCGCATCAGCGATGCCGCGCTGTACCTGCTCGACAGCGACGTGGCAGAAAACACCGACGCCGACCGCAAGATCACCTACCAGCTCTATGGCGGCGACAGCGACACCCGCATCCAGCAGGAAATCGTGCTCGGCATCGGCGGCGTGCGCGCCTTGCGTGCGCTGGGCAAGAAGCCAACCGTGTTCCACATGAACGAAGGCCATGCCGCCTTCCTCATTCTCGAACGCATTCGCGAGCAGGTCGTCGCCGGGCTGGACTTTGACTCGGCGCTCGAACTGGTTTCCGCAGGCCATGTGTTCACCACCCACACGCCGGTGCCTGCGGGCCACGACGTGTTCAATCACGGCCAGATGCGCTGGTTCCTGGGCCGCACGCTGCCGCTGCTCGCCGTCGAGGAGCACCGCCTGCTCGCACTCGGCTCGGTCGAGCACGGCAGCGACCGCTTCAACATGACGACCTTTGCGCTGCGCGGCAGCCGCTTTCACAACGGTGTGTCGAAAATCCACGGCGGGGTTGCCAGCCGCATGGAGGCCGCGCTCTGGCCACAGGTGGAGCCGGAGGACAACCCCATCGGCTACGTCACCAACGGCGTGCACATGCACACCTTCGTCGCCCGCGCCTGGACCCAGCTCTTCCACGACAGTTTCCGTGAGTGGCGCAACAAGCTGCTGGATGTGGACTACTGGCAGCGCATCGACACCATCCCCTACGATGCCTATGTTGCGGTGCGCCGCAAGCTCAAGCGCGATCTGCTGCTGGATGTCGCCGAGCGCCTGCGCCGCCAACTGCGCCGCAACGGCGTGCCTGAGGCGATCATCAGCCGCGCCATCCAGCACGTCAGCGACCCCGACAGCCGCGCGCTGGTGCTGGGCTTTGCACGCCGCTTCGCCACTTACAAGCGCGCCACGCTCATCCTCGCCGACGAGGCCCGCCTCGCGCGTCTGTTGAACGACCCGGACCGCCCCGCCATCCTCATCTTCGCCGGCAAGGCGCATCCCAAGGACCAGCCCGGCCAGGAGCTCATCAAGAAGCTCTACGAAACCAGCCTCAAGCCGGAGTTCATCGGCCGCCTGATCATGATCGAGGGCTACGACATGCTGCTGGCCCGCAACCTCGTGCAGGGCTGCGATGTCTGGCTCAACAACCCCGAATATCCGCTGGGGGCGAGCGGCACCAGCGGCGAAAAAGCCGGCATCAATGGCGTGGTCAACGTCAGCGTGCTCGACGGCTGGTGGGACGAGGGCTACATGGGCAC
>JAKFXK010000001.1 GCA_021731445.1 Nevskiaceae bacterium
CAGGGCATCGGATAGGTTGTGGAGAACACCAACTACTTTGTCGATACCAGCGACGGCCGCTGGGTGCTTACCCTGTTCGAGCGGCTGAACCATCACGACCTGCCGTTTTTCCTCGGTCTGATGACCCACCTCGCCTCGCGTGGCTACCCGAGCGCCATGCCGGTGCGCACGCGCGAGGGGCACAACCTCACCACGCTCAACGGCAAACCTGCGGCGCTGGTGCGCCGGCTCACGGGCCAGAGCGTGCTGTTCCCTACTGTGGCGCAGTGCCAGGCAGTGGGTCGCGCCTTGGGCGAGCTGCATGTGGCGGGGCTTTCGTTCGAGGGCCGCGCGGTCAATGCGCGCGGGGCGGACTGGCGGCGCGCGACCGCACTGGCCCTGCTCGACAAAACCGATGCTGCGCAAAGTGTGCTGATCGAATCCGAACTCGCGGCGCAGGCCACGCTCGACTGGTCGGCGCTGCCGCAGGGCGTGATCCATGCCGATCTGTTCCGGGACAACGTGCTGTTCGTCGACGAGCGCCTCACCGGCGTGATCGACTTCTATTACGCCTGCACCGATGCCCTGGTCTACGACCTCGCCATCACCCTCAATGACTGGTGCGTCGATCCCGATGGACGCCCCAATCCGGCCCGCTGGCAGACCATGAGCCTCGCCTACCGCTCGGCCCGCGAACTGACGCCCGCAGAGCGCAGCGCCTGGCCGCTGGTGCTGCGTGTGGCGGCGTTCCGTTTCTACCTCTCGCGGCTCTACGACTGGACCTTTCCGCGCGATGGCGATGTGGTGCATGTCAAAGACCCGGCGCAGTACCGGCGCATCCTCGAATGGCATCGCCAGCAGGCGCCGTTGCCGCTGTAAGCTCACATCACCAAGAACAAGAGGAGTCGCCGCCATGCTCGGCCTGACGCGTTATCAATGGACTGTGCTGTTCGCCGCCTGGCTCGGCTGGGGCTTCGATATCTTCGACGGTCTCTTGTTCAACTACGTCGCGCCCAATGCGGTGCCGACACTGCTGGGTCTTGAGATCGGTTCGCCGGAGGCGAAGAAGGCGACGCTGTACTGGACCGGCGTGCTCACCTCGATTTTGCTGCTGGGCTGGGCCGCGGGCGGCGTGCTGTTTGGCTGGGTCAGTGACCGCATCGGTCGCACCAAGACGCTGATGTTGACCATGCTGCTGTATTCGCTCGGCACGGCGGCCTGCGCCTTCGCTCAGAACATGGAGATGCTGATTTTCTTCCGCATCATCGCCTCGCTCGGCATCGGTGGCGAGTGGGCAGCGGGGGCGGCGATGGTTGCGGAGGTGGTGCCGGAGGACAAGCGCGTCGAGGCTGGCGCCCTGCTCTACACCTCGGCCCCGATGGGCCTCTTTCTCGCCACCTTCGTCAATGCCGAGGTCGCCGGCAACTGGTTTGCCGATCAGCCGGAAGTGAGCTGGCGCTATGTGTTTATGTTCGGGCTGATCCCTGCCGCTGCCGCCTTCGCCGTGCGCCTGTTCGTGAAGGAGCCGGAACGCTGGCAGCGCGTCGCCGCCACCAGCAAGCCACCAAGATTGAGCGAGCTGTTCACGCCGCAGACCATCGCTTACACGCGCTCCGGCTTTTTGATGGCGGTGATCGCGCTGCTCACCTGGTGGAGCTGCAATGCCTTTCTGCCGGTGGTGGTTTCAGGACTCGCACGCGCCAATGCCGAGCTGCTGGGGCTCGACCCTGCCGGCACCCGCGCCATGATCGAAGGCTGGAAGACGATGGCGACCACCTGGTTCAACCTCGGTGGGCTGATCGGCACGCTGCTCACCATCCCGGCCAGCAAATATCTGGGCCGCAAGAAGATGTTCGTCATCTACTTCATCGTCTCCTCGCTCGCGGTGTTTGCCACCTTCGGGCTTGATCTGGCCCCTGAGGCGCGGCTGTATGGCTACTTCGTGATCGGGCTATCGGTGTTCGGCGTGTTCGGCAGCTTCACCTACTACCTGCCGGAGCTGTTTCCGACCCGACTGCGCGGTACCGGCGCGGGCTTTTGCTACAACATCGGCCGCATCATCGCGGCGGGCGGGCCCTTCCTGGTCGGCTCGATCGCAAGCCAGGGCGCGAACGCCGCCAGCAGCGCGCTGGGGGTGCTGTTCTATGTCGGCTTCATTCCGCTCATCGGTATCCTACTGATGCCCTGGGTGATCGAAACCCGAGGCCGCGTACTGGCCGATTGAAGCGAGAGACGAACATGCGTCCCATTGCCCTGACCCTGCTGCTGCTTTTAGCAGCCTGCGGTCGTTCCACGCCGGATGCGGCACCTGCTGCCATCGCTGCACCTGCGTCTTTGCAGACAGCGGCAGCGCATTTGCCGCCTGCCGTGGCCGACTATCTGGCCGCACTTCTGGTAGTCGAACAGGCCAAAGCGCCAGTCACACTCGAAGCCCTGTTTGCCAAGGCCGAAGCCGCACAGGACGCGCTGATGGAAATCACCAGCGGTGTCGATGGCAAGGCACTGCTCGAAACCTACGACGAAGCTGGTTTTGCCGCCCTGCAAGCCAGGGTGCGGGGGCTGGTGATCCACCGGGGCATGGACATCTACGCACAGCCGGAACCCGGGTTTTTCCTCGCGCTGGCCAGGACGCGGGGTCTGCCTGCGGATGTCGCGTTCTTCGAGCAGTACGCGGCAACCTGGGGGCCGGATTTGATACCTGTCTATCTCAAGCTGCGACCGCAACCCACACCCTGCGTGCGCTTTGGCGAGAGTCGCATCGCGCCGATGTATGCCGCCTGGCAGGCCTTTGCCGCGCGACACCCGAACGCTTATGCGCAACACGCCGCGCAGAACCTGCGCGATCTCGAAGAAGCCGTGGCCCTCGGCACCTGCGCCTGCGATGGGGCACAGACTGTCAAGCGCGAACAGGACGCCTTCCTCAAGCAGTTCCCGGCGAGCCCCAAGGCCGCAGAGATCAGGGCACGACGCGAGCAGCTGGACAAAGACCCCGACGTGCTGCCGGTCAACTGCCGCTGAAGCCGCGGGTTCATTCGCCCGCTGCTGCTCCGCCGTCGCGCAGGCCATCGAGATCCAGCGGCTGGCCATTCAGCAGCGCGGCACCGTTGCGATACTCGATGCGGCTGGTAACGCCATCCTTGCCGCGCACGATCCAGTTCTTGGCGAGCGCCTGCTCCATCTGCTGGGCGACCATGGTTTTCGCCATTGCCTCCGCCTCGGCGAGTTGCCCGGGCGTGGGCGGCGGCGGGTTTTCCATGCCTCCGGCCAGTGCCATCTCCGCCGCCATCTTGCTGCCCATGCTTTTCACCGCCAGGTTCTGGATCAGCTTGTCGGGCAGTGTCAGCATCAGGTTGGCGTTGGCCAGTACGAATAGCGCCATCGGGTTTTCGAGTTGTTCGGCGGTCGCGGCAGGCAGGTCGAGCTTGCCGGTGATGAGTGCTGCCTCTCCTTCGTAGCCGATGCTGATGCGGTCGATACGGAACTGAAGGCCCGACTTGAGCAGCGCCGGCAGCTGGGCGGTGATCTTCTGCATCATTGCCGCACTGTCCTCGGCACTGGGGCAGCGACCCAGGTCGTCGCTGAACAGGCTCCCCATCAGCTGGCCGTAGGCGGCAGCATCGAGTCGGGCAAGGCTGAAGTCATAGTGCATGGGGCCCACCGTCTCGCCGCCCGCCTTGACGGTGTTGACGGCAATCTGGGTGGTGGAACCCAGCAGGCCAGCATCCAGCGTGCCCTGGCTGCGGCCTTCGATGCCCTCTGCTGCAAATGCGGTCTTGCCGTCCAGTTCCAGCGTCAGGCTTGCCAGCCTGAGCTGGTCGGTACCGGTATAGACGAACAGCTGCCCGGCGATCGGGTACTGGTGCTCGGCCTCGACCGCCAGACCCTTCATCTTGAGCGCGCCGCGCTCGCCCTTGGGCGTGGCAAAGCTCACGGTCAACTCCGGCAGCTGGCCCTGATAGTCCATCTCGCTGAGATCGGCCTTGCTGCGGCCGTCCATGCGCAGTGAGGGCCAGGCCACGGTCAGCTCGCCCCCGCCATCCTTCGGCACAAAGACCAGTTTGCCTGCGTCGCCGGAAAGCCTGGCGCTGCTGTTGCCGGTGAAGCCGTAGCGGGTCACCAACCGGGGGATTTCACCTTCAATCTTCACGCCCAGCTTGTCGCCCACAGGCTGACCATTGAGCAGCAGCTGGTAGCGTACCGAGGCCGCTGCCGGCAGCCCAAAACCCGGCAGCGGGCCATGCGTGATGGTCTGTTTCAGACTGACCCGCAGCGGTTCGGCCGCTGGTGTGCCGAGGGCGGGCGGTGGCTTGTCTGCCTCCTCCCCGGCCACATCGCCGCCGTCATCCGGCGTGGCGCAGTGCTGCTTGTCTAACAGCGCCCCGATATCGAAGGTGGTCATCCGGATCGAGCCGAAGACGCCACGGGTATGGCGGTCTTCAGTGACCTTCAGCTGGGGGATCATGCCCTTCAGCCTGGCAAGCTCGGCATCCATCTGGCGCTGCACCAGATGGCCGGTACCGAAACAGGCCGCCATGTAGCCCAGGCCGAGCACAGCCAGGGCCAGAAGTGTTTTTTTCATCGCATCCGTTCAACGATTGGGTGGAATATCGCGGCGCACCTTCACGCGGCGCGCAAAGCCTTGTCAAGGCAGCACGGCCACTGCTGTCGTCACAACCTTCGGCTGCGGGATTTCGACCGCGTGCAGAGTCACTGTCGCGCCACCGATCTGGATGCCCAGGGCATTGAGCAAGGGGTCAAGCAAGGCATCGACGAGGCCACCAACACCGGTGAGCAGCGGGCCAAGCACCGCAGTCACCCCGGTCAGCAGCGGATCCAGCAGACCGCTCAACGGCACACACACAAACAGCACACAGAGATTGCTGCCACCGGCACTGGAAGAAGTGGACAGCTGAAGGCTGCCGAACAGGCTGGAAAACGCACCGGACAGCACATTGCCGTTGCCCACCCGCTGGGGGTTTTCAGGGCTTGGCGGCGCCAGCGGTGCGCCATCGGCGACGTAGACCAGCACTTCGTCCAATGGCTGGTAGCGGGTGACATTTTCCAGCACTTGCGTGCCGCCACCGGCCGAGACGGTCACCGGCTGGTTGAGCACCACATTCAGCGTCGTGCTGGCGAGGCCGAAGATCGCGCTGACACTGGCGGTGACGATCGGCGCCGCCACCGCCGTCAGCGGCGGCGCACTGGCGCCGCTGCCCGCGTAGGTACCCAATCGCACTTCGGCAGCGGCCGTGCGTGCGCTCAAGCCCGCGACCGGCAGACCGTTGTTGAGGTCACGCTGCGGACATTGCAGCGAGTCGAGGAAGGCCTCGCCTCTGGCCACCTCGATGTCGGCCCCCAGCTTGATGGGGCTGATGTTGACGCTGGTGCCCAGGAGGGCCAGCAGACTGTTGAGCGTGTTGCTGGTCGATGGCAGCACGCCCACTGCAAGCCTCAGCTGCAGGCTGAGCTGCGCCGTGTGCGCGCTGGTCTGCCCCGCCGGCCCCATGCCGCTGAACTGCGGCGGCTCGATGACGCGGAGGAACACATGCACCTCGCTGACGTTGGGGATATTGACGGCATTGGCGAGATTGAGGCGGATCGGTGCACCGTTCGCTGCCTGCGAGGCCTGGCCCAAACCGACGATGAGGTCGAAGAGATTCACGAACGGCACCTCGCCTGCCACCTCGCTAACCGGCCCCAGCAGGCTTGCGAGCGGCATGCCTTCGGTGTTGCCCGCCGTCGCGGCAGCCAGTGCCGAAAGCAATGCGGTCACGCTGCCGTCGACGCTGCCGGCAAGCGAGCCCGCCAGGCCATCGAGCACCTCCGAGGCCACGGGCGTCTGCGTGTCGAGCACCAGCGGATCGGCAAGATCCGGCACGCTCAGACTGAGCGCCGTCGCCAGTTGTTCGAGCGTCACGCCTGCGCTCAACAGGCCACCGTTGCCAGCGACATTGAGGGCAATCACCTCGCTCTGGCAGACCGCATCCCCCGCAGCGCACAAGAGACCGCCCACCACGCTGTTGAGCACACCCCCATTGAGGGCCAGCACATCGCTGCCGATCGACAGCTCGCCCCTGGCAGGTTGCGCGGCGACAGCCGAGGCCACCAGCACATCGTCGCTGCTGCCGGTGATGCCGGGGATCAAGCGTGCGGGTGCGGGCCGGGTCAGCCGCACCCGCACCGCATCGCGTAGCGGGCTGGCATCGGGCAGCGGCTCGAAGCCCAGCAGGGATTCACCATCGCTGCTGGTCACCAGCAGCTTGCGGCCAACCTCGGTCAGCATGGTGATGTCCTGTGCCGCATTGCTGTTGCGCAGCAGACTGGCACTGGTCTCGGCCATTGCGGCCGCCTGCCCGGCCGGGGTGCCAGCCGCCTCGCCGGAGCAGCCGCTGGCGATACGCACGGTATCGAGTGCGGCGATGTCGGCGAGCTTTTGCAGCTCGCGCTGGGCGGTGTAGAGGCGGCCGATGTCGATGGACAAAGCCACCGCCGAGAGCATGGCGATCATCGCCATGGCGGCGAAGACGGCGGCGAATCCACGCTGCTGCGAGCAAGTGTTGCGCATGGGACAAGACCCTCCATGGCCTTGATCGGCGGCAATCCTCAAGCCGCCTCCACCCTCACGTTATCGCCTGCGTCAAGGATTTGACACTGCGGCAGACGAGCGCGGTAGTTGGCCGTCGCCAGTGGCGGCTTCAGCTGGGCCGGGCGTAGCTGCCAGTCGCGTGCATCACCAGCACCTCGGGTGCGGCGCTCGAATACACCCGCGATTCCATGGCAATGAGTTTTTTGCCCAGCTTCAGGATGCGCGCATCGGCGATCACATCTCCCAGCGTGCCCTTGTTGAGGAAGCGCAGGTTCATGTCCGCCGTCACCGCCATCAGCTGTACTCCGATGTGGCCGAGCACCGCGACATACATGGCGGTATCGACGGCTGTCATCAGGGTCGGGCCGGAGAGCACGTTGCCGGGGCGCAACATCCATTTCTTGTAGGGCAGGCGGATGCGTGCGTAGCCGGGTTCGAGTGCCTCCACTGTCAGCGATTCAGTGCCGGCATTACCGGGAAAGGCCCCGCGCACCAGTGTTTGCACCTGTTCCAGGGCGATGACTAATTCCATAAACCTGTAAGTCCGTCGTAAGTGAGTTTGAGGGTGAGCACGATGAGGATGCCCTGAAACAGCCTGCGGAAGGCCATCTCCGACAGCTTGCCGTTGAGTTGCCTGCCCAGCAGGGTACCGACGATGACCGAGGCGCACAGCGGCACCAGCAGCAGCGGCTTGACGAATGCCGAGAAACCAACGAAGCCATAGGCGATGACCCGCAGGCCATGACCGAACACCTGCGTCAGCGCCAGCGTGGCAACCACTTTCTGCTTCGGCCATTCCGGCCGCAGAAACAGCCGGCCCACGAAGAGGCCCGTCGCGCCAACGAACATCCCCAGCGCGCCATTGGCAGCGCCAGCCGCCATGAAGGCCGCGCGCGCCGGCAAGGGCTTGGCCGCTGGTGCCGGCAGCAGCGAGATGGCAATCAGCGCCGCCAGAATCAGCTGGATGAGATGCACGTTCACCTGCGCTGCGAACGGGGCGAGCAGCGCGGTGGCCGGGATAGCTGCAAGCAGGAACCAGCCCGCTGCGCGCCACTCGACATGCCGCACATAGGCTGCCGTGCGGGTGAGGTTGCTGATGAGCTGCACCGCCGCGAACAAGGGGATCGCCTCGATGGGTGCGAATCCCAGCGCGTAGATCACGCCGATGAGAATGGTGCCACCACCCAAGCCCGCCACGCCCGAAAGCGCGGAGGTGAACAGCCCTGTCAGCGAGAGCAGCAGGGCCAGTTGCAGATCGCTCACGGGCGCTACAGCACGAGCGTGGTGGCAAGCAGCAGCATCAAGCCCATGCCGGCGATATCCGTCCCGGTGGTGAGGAAGATGCTCGATGCCGTCGCCGGATCCGCTCCGAAGCGACGCAGGATCAGCGGCACCAACACTCCAAAAATGCCAGAGGCGAGGCAGGCCCCGGTCATCGCCAGCACGATCACCAGCGCCAGCGTCAGTGCCTGCGGATCACCCTTCGTCCCACCGGCGGTGAACCACATCGCCGCCCCCGCGACGAGGCCGGTGAGAAAGCCGTTGAGCGTGCCGAGCATGGCTTCCTTCACGACCAGTCTGCGCACCGGCACGCTCTCGAAATCACCCAGGGTGAGACCACGCAGGGTGATGGCGAGCGCCTGGCAGCCGGTGTTGCCGCTCTGCCCGGCAAGCAAGGGCAGAAAGGCGGCGAGCGCGACGATGCGGGTGATGGTGTCCTCGAAGCTGCCGACCACGAAAGCAGCGAGAAAGGCCGTCATCAGGTTGATCTGCAGCCAGGGGTGGCGCATCTTGAACGCGGCCCAGAAGCCGGTGTCCAGACGCTCCTCCTTGTTGATGCCGACCATGCGGCCGGATTGCGCGGTGAGTTCGAGCGCCTGCTGCTCAAACAGCTTCCAGCCGCGCACCTGCCCCACCAGATGGCCGTCTGCGTCGCAGACCGGATACACCGGATAGTGCCGCTTGACCGTGGCCTGCACCGCATCGCCCAGTGAGTCGTCAGGCGCCAGGCGAAATGGCTGATGCAGCATGATGGCTGCCAGCTCGGCATCGGCTGCATTCAGCAGCAGG
This sequence comes from Nevskiaceae bacterium, assembly GCA_021731445.1. Classification (GTDB taxonomy): domain Bacteria; phylum Pseudomonadota; class Gammaproteobacteria; order Nevskiales; family Nevskiaceae; genus Stagnimonas. The sequence continues at coordinate 8,636 of JAKFXK010000001.1, forward strand.
TCGCGCGGCACTACCAGGCCCGCCAGCCGACCCTCGGCATCATTGACATACAGGTAGGTGATCTCCTGCGGTTCTGGCGCGGCCCGCAGCCAGGCGATGGCCTCGCCGACCGTGGCCCCGGCGGCAAAGCTGGCACGCACGGGGTCCATCAGGCTGCCGACATCACCTGACAGCTCATCCAAGGGCGCAAGCGCATCCGCCAGCCGGCTGCCGATGCGGGCAGCAAGGTCGGGGGGGAGCGCGGCCAGTGCCGACTCCACCGTGGCACGCGGCAGCGGCGCGAGCAGATCGGCGGCATCCTGCGGTGCACGCAGCTTGAGTGAGTGCACGAGTGCTGCCAGCTCCGTATCGCGCTCGGTCATGGTGAGTCCCTATTGTGTTGACGCTGCATTGTTGACAAGCCTGTGGCGCGGTCAATACTGCGCCATGACCGCCCTACGCCCAACTTTGCGCCAGCCTGACATCACCCGCACGCGGCTGCTGGAATGCGCGCACCAAGAAATCCACCAGCGCGGCTTCCGCAGCGCCAGCCTCGACTCCATCCTCGACAAGGCGGGTGTCACCAAGGGTGCGCTCTACCATCACTTCGAGAACAAGGCCGCGCTCGGCTATGCGGTGGTGGATGAACTGATCCGCCCGTTTATGCAGAACTACTGGCTGCCGCTTTTGCAATCCGAGGATCCGATTGCCTGCGCGATCAGTGGCATCAAGAAGCGACGCGACAAGCTGAAGGCCAACCTGCTCGCCTACGGCTGCCCGTTCAACAACCTGGCGCAGGAGATGTCACCCATCGACGAGGGCTTCCGCACCCGGCTGCAGGGCATTCTCGACGACTGGCGGCACACGCTGGCCGAGGCGCTCGAACGCGGCAAGACGACCGGCAAGGTGCGCGCAGACGTCAACACGCCGGCCGCCGCCATCTTCATCATCTCCGCGCTCGAAGGCGTGATCGGCATGGGCAAAGCCTCACAGAGCAGCGCCCTGTACGAGCAGGGCCTGCGCGGACTGGTGGAGTACCTCGAACGCTTACGGCCCACCTGAGCAAACCGGACAGCCATGAAAGCTGCACACACGCTGCTGACTCTGGTCTGCGCGCTATCGGCAACAGGCTGCGCGACCTTGCGCAGCTCTGAAAACGCGCGCGTGGGCAGTCCCAAGATTTACGCCGGCACGCGGCTCGACCTTGCTGCCATGCAGAGTGATGAGCCGACCCTGCGCGAGTTCGCGCGCTATGGCATCGAACCGCCGGCTCACCCCGAAGCTGATATGGCCTTTAGCCTGGTCGGCGACACACTGATGTTGCCCTTTGCGGCCTGGTATCTCGTCACCGAACCATTCGTTGGCAGACGATAAGACGGCTCAATGCGCTGGCTTGTCGGACTTGCCGTGCGCCGCGGTCGCCAGCATCAGCCGGTCTGTCCAGGCAATGCCGACGGCCGAGACGATGAAAGCCATGTGGATGATGGTCTGCCACATCACACCGGCGGAGGTGATGTTGGTGCATTTCGCAGCCGCCGCTACCGCCGAGCACAGTGGCAGCGCGTCAATGGTACCGGCCTCGATGAAGGTCTTCAGCAGGTGGATGGAGGAGATGCCGATGATCGCCATCGCCAGCTTCACTTTCAGCACCGATGCGTTGACGTGGCTGAGCCATTCCGGCTGGTCAGGGTGGTTGTGCAGGCCCAGGCGCGATACGAAAGTCTCGTAGCCGCCGACAATCACCATCATCAGCAGGTTGGAGATCATCACCACGTCGATCAGCGCCAGCACGATCAGCATCACCTGCTGCTCGTCGAGCTCGAAGGCGCCGTGGATCAGGTGCAGCAACTCCTTGACGAACAGGATCACATAGACACCCTGCGCGACAATCAGGCCCAGATACAGCGGCAGCTGCAGCCAGCGCGAGGAGAAAATGAGGCTGGGCAAGGGGCTCAATGCCGAAGGGCGCTGCTGGGACATGGCGGAGACGGGTTGCAAGTGGAGTGAGTTACTGTAGGGGCGAGTTTGTAGCCTGCAAGGTGACGCGACGGTGATACCCGCCACGGCGCACTGCCATGCCCCAAGTAAACCGGCTTGGCGCACACTCGCACCTCCGCGGGCTTGGCGATAAAATATCCGCTTATCCGCATACGCAGATATCAAAAGCACCAAGTCGCTGCCCCCGATCAACAAGCGGCGCACTGCCGCACACCTGGAGTTTCACGTCGATGTCCGAATATCTCTTCACCTCCGAATCCGTTTCAGAAGGCCACCCGGACAAGCTGGCGGACCAGATTTCCGACGCCGTGCTGGACGCCATCCTCGCCCAGGACAAGAAAGCTCGCGTCGCCTGCGAAACCCTGGTGAAGACCGGTGTGGCCATCGTCGCCGGCGAAGTCACCACCACTGCCTGGGTTGACCTCGAACAACTCGTCCGCAAGGTCATCACCGATGTCGGCTACAACTCGTCGGACGTCGGCTTCGATGGCGCGACCTGCGGCATTCTCAACATCATCGGCAAGCAGTCGCCCGACATCAACATGGGCGTCGACGGCACCAGCAAGAAGCCGAAGGCGCTGGAAGAAATCGGCGCCGGCGACCAGGGCCTGATGTTCGGCTACGCCTGCGACGAAACGAAAGAACTGATGCCCGCGCCGATCTACTACTCGCACCGCCTGGTCGAGCAGCAGGCCAAGGTGCGCAAGGCAAAGAAGGGCGGCCTCGCCTGGCTGCGGCCTGATGCGAAATCACAGGTCACCCTGCGCTACACCGATGGCGTCGCCACCGGCGTCGATGCCGTGGTGCTCTCCACCCAGCACAGCCCCGACATCAAGCTGAAGGATCTGCGCGAAGCGGTGATGGAATCCATCATCAAACCCGTCATCCCCGCCAAGTGGATCACCAAGTCCACCAAGTTCCATATCAATCCGACCGGCAACTTCGTGATCGGCGGCCCCGTCGGCGACTGCGGCCTCACCGGCCGCAAGATCATCGTCGACACCTACGGCGGCTGGGCACGCCACGGCGGTGGTGCGTTCTCGGGCAAAGATCCTTCAAAGGTCGACCGCAGCGCCGCCTACGCCGCACGCTACGTGGCGAAGAACATCGTCGCCGCTGGCCTCGCCAAGCGCTGCGAAGTGCAGGTGAGCTACGCGATTGGCGTCGCCGAGCCGACCTCGATCTTCGTCACCAGCTTCGGCACCGGCACGGTGAGTGACGCGGTGCTGGAAAAGCTGGTGCGCAAGAACTTCGACCTCAGGCCCGGCGGCATCATCAAGATGCTCGACCTCATCCACCCGATGTACCAGCAGACCGCGAGCTACGGCCACTTCGGCCGCGCGCCCATCGCGATGACGGGCGCCGACGGTAGCAAGTTCACCGCCTTCTCGTGGGAGGCCACCGACAAGGCTGACCTGCTGAAGAGCGAAGCCAAGAAGATCAAGTAAGCGCCTTGTTTGATCGAAAGCAAAAAAGCCGCCGCGAGGCGGCTTTTTTGTGTACGGTGCCGGCTCATCTTTATCGCCCGCCTGCGCATGTCCGACCGCATCCAACTGCACGCCGACGATGGCGCGATGGCCGAAATCCATGCACGCGGCGCACATCTCACCCACTGGCAGCCTGTGGGCGAGCGCGACAACCGCCTCTTCGTCAGCGACAAGGCCATCTACGCCGCAGGCGTGCCGATCCGGGGCGGCGTGCCGGTGATCTTTCCGCAGTTTGCAGGCGAGGGGCCATTGCCCAAGCACGGCTTCGCGCGCACGGCGCAATGGCAGTTGCGTACGCAAAGCCGTGACCATGCGGTTTTTGAATGGGGCGATGACGCCACGACGCGCGCCCTTTGGCCGCACGCGTTCGCGGCGCACCTGAGCCTTACCATCGGCGGTACAGCACTCACTGTCGCACTCGAAATCACCAATACCGGCGACCGTCCCTTCCGCTTCACCACCGCCCTGCATACCTACCTCACCGTGCAGGATATCGCCGCCGTACAAGTGTTGGGCCTGCAAGAGCTCCACTACCGCGACACCGCCAATGGCGGTCGGATGGCTTACGAACTCGCCCCCGCCTTGCACATCGTCGGCGAGGTGGATCGCAACTACTTCGCCACACCGCCAGCACTCGTCTTGCAAGACGGCTCACGCGCCTTGCGCATCGAGCAATCCGGCTTTGCCGATACCGTGGTCTGGAATCCGGGGGCAGTCGCCAGCGCCAGCTTCAAAGACCTGGCACCCTACGACTATCGTCGCTTTCTATGCATCGAAGCTGCCAACATCGCCAAGCCGCTGGAACTGGCTGCAGGCGCTCAATGGCGTGGCAGTCAGAGACTGATCGCCTGAATATCCTTGTATCCGCATAAGCGGATATACTCCCGTCACTTGGCCCGCGAGGGGCGCTGCGACCGTCGATGTGGACGGCCAGGCTCGCAGGCACCAGCACTTCAACCGCGCCCGTTCCCAGTGACCACCCGTCCGATCATCATCGGACACACCTCATCAAGGAGCGACGCAATGAACGCAGCCCTCAACAGCAAACCCTTCACCGACTTCAAGGTCCGTGATATTTCCCTGGCCGAGTTCGGCCGCAAGCGCATCAAGATGGCTGAGGAGGAAATGCCCGGCCTGATGTCGATCCGCGCCAAGTACGCACCCCTCAAGCCGCTCAAGGGCGTGCGTCTGACCGGCTCGCTGCACATGACCAAGGAAACCGCCGTGCTGCTGGAGACGCTGGGCCACCTCGGCGCCTCGGTGCGCTGGGCCAGCTGCAACATCTTCTCCACCTCCGACGACGCGGCCGCTGCGGTTGCCGCCGCCGGCACGCCGGTGTTCGCCTGGAAGGGCGAGACCTTGGAAGAGTACTGGGATCTGGCGCTGGACAGCGTCACCCACACCCTGCCCGACGGCACCCTCACCGGCCCCGAGCTGGTGGTGGATGACGGCGGCGACGTGACCCTGCTGATCCACAAGGGCTTCGAGCTGGAGAACGGCAGCGACTGGGTCAACACGCCTAGCGACAACCACGAGATCAAGGTCATCAAAGACCTGCTCAAGAAAGTCGCCAAGGAGCGCCCCGGCTTCTGGACCCGCGTGGTCAAGGACTGGCGCGGCGTTTCGGAGGAAACCACCACTGGCGTGCATCGTCTCTACCAGATGGTCGAGGCCGGCAAACTGCTGGTGCCCGCCATCAACGTCAACGACTCGGTCACCAAGAGCAAGTTCGACAACCTCTACGGCTGCCGCGAATCGCTGGCCGACGGCATCAAGCGCGCCACCGACCTGATGATCGCTGGCAAGGTTGCGGTGGTCTGCGGCTACGGCGACGTCGGCAAGGGCTCGGCACACTCGCTGCGCGGCCTCGGCGCTCGCGTCATCGTCACCGAGATCGACCCCATCAACGCCCTGCAGGCAGCGATGGAAGGTTTTCAGGTCGACACCGTCGAAGACACTCTGGGGCAAGCCGACATCTACGTCACCACCACCGGCAACAAGGACATCATCACGCTCGAACACATGCGCGCGATGAAGCACAACGCGCTGGTCTGCAACATCGGCCACTTCGACAACGAGATCCAGATGGATCGTCTGAACACTGCCGAAGGCGTGGTGAAGATGAACATCAAGCCGCAGGTCGATCACTACACCTTCGCCAACGGCAAGTGCATCTACATCCTTGCCGAGGGCCGTCTGGTGAACCTCGGTTGCGCCAACGGCCACCCGGCATTCGTGATGAGCAACTCCTTCTCCAACCAGACGCTGGCGCAGATCGACCTCTGGAAGAACAAGGACGCCTACGAGAAGACCGTGTATCGCCTGCCCAAGAAGCTCGATGAAGAAGTGGCGGCACTGCACCTGGCACAGATCGGCGTGAAGCTGACCAAGCTGACGCAGGATCAGGCCGACTATCTCGGCGTGCCGGTGGAAGGCCCGTACAAGCCCGAACACTACCGCTATTGATTGCTCGTGTTGCGCGTTGCGAAACCAGCGGCGCGTGGCAACCTGCCACGCGCCGTTTTTTTACGCCGGGAGCTGCGATGAAAATCCATCATCTGAATTGCGCCTCGATGTGCCCGCATGGCGGCCGCTGGCTACAGGGTGAAGGTGGCTTGTTCTCGCGCGCCACCATCGTCTGCCACTGCCTGCTGATTGAAGGGCGCGACGGCCTGATCCTGGTGGATACGGGACTGGGCATGCCGCTGACCAGCCGCGATCTGCCGCTGCCCAAGGCCTTGATGCTCACCATGCAGCCGGTGCTCGATCCACAGGAAACGGCGTTGGCACAAATCCAGAAGCTTGGTTTCAAGGCGGGCGATGTGCGGCATATCGTGCTCACCCATCTGGATTTCGACCATGCGGGCGCGCTGATGGATTTCCCGCAGGCCCAGGTGCATGTGTATGACGTCGAGCTGGATGCCGCTCTTGCGCCGCGCACCATCAGCGAGAGACAGCGCTATCTGAAACGTCTGTGGAAGCACCGGCCGCTGTGGCAGCGTCACCGCACCACGGGGGAGCTCTGGCGCGGCTTCGAGGCGGTCCAGGCGCTGGGCGGACAGGATGACGAGGAAGTGCTGATCGTCCCGGTGGTTGGGCATTCGCGCGGCCACGCCGCTGTCGCCGTCAAGACCGGCGATGGCTGGCTGCTGCACTGCGGCGACGCTTATTTCTTTCACACCGAGATGGCGGCACAGCCGCATTGCCCGCCAGGCCTCAGCTTTTTCCAGACCGCCCTCGCGCACGACAACTCGGCGCGACGCGCCAACCAAAAGCGCCTACATCAAGCCAAGCATGCGCACAGCGACCTGACTGTGTTCTGCGCCCACTGCCCGCATGAATTGCGCGCCCATCAGGTTCACTGACATGAATACGTCCAACATTGCTTTCTCGTTCGAACTGTTTCCGCCGCGCACGCCGCAGGGCTGGGCCAACCTGCCCCGGCTGATCGGTGATCTCGCCGCTGTGCGGCCTGCATTTTTCAGCGTTACCCACGGCGCGGGCGGCAGTGACCAAGGCGGCACGTACGAGGCCATCATCAAGGTCATCGAGCAGAGCGGCATCGAGGCCGCGCCGCATCTCACCTGCATTGGCAGCACGCGCGCCAATATCGCCGCCCTGCTGAGCCAGTACCGCGACGCCGGCGTGCAGCGCATCGTCGCCCTGCGTGGTGACTTGCCCGCCACGGCGATGCGCAGCGAAGCCCCTGGCGAGTTTCGCTATGCCAACGAACTGGTCAGCTTCATCCGTGAGACCCACGGTGAACATTTCACGCTCGAAGTCGCGGCCTACCCGGAGATGCACCCGCAGGCCGCCAGTCCGCAGGCGGACTTCGAGGCCTATGTGCGCAAGGTCAAGGCTGGCGCGCACGGCGCGGTGACGCAGTATTTCTACAACGCCGACAGCTATTTCGAGTTTGTCGAGCAGAGCCACAAGGCAGGCATCAACATCCCCGTCGTGCCGGGCGTGATGCCGATCGTCAACACCGCGCAGCTGCTGCGTTTCTCAGCCGCCTGCGGTGCGGAGATTCCACGTTGGGTGAAGCTCAGGCTGGAGAGCTACGGCGAGGACAAGGCCAGCGTGCAGGCGTTTGGCCTGGAGGTGGTCACCCGCCTGAGCGAAACCCTGCTGAAGGGCGGCGCACCCGGTATCCACTTCTATACGCTCAACCAGGCCGAGCCAACACTGAAACTCTGGCGCAATCTGGGGCTGCCCACTTGAAGTTCAGGGGCGCTGACTCGCCCTCGGCAACTGTGCGGTAGGGTGGCTCGCATCGCGATTTCCACACCCTCAGCCACGACGGCCAGAGACAAAGTCAAGCCATCGGTAGATCATGTGGAGGACAAGGCCAAGAGCGCACTCAAGGCTTGCCAGGCAAATAATCCCGCCACACTCCCGGAGGTTCCCATGAAAACTGCTCACCTGATCGCACTGACCCTCATCGCCAGCACTGCCCATGCCGCCGGAGACATCCGCACCGGCCAATGGGAAACCACCGCCGAAATCCAGGGCGGTGAAGGCAGCGGCATGCCAGGCATGAATGCCGAACAGGCGGCGGCGATGGTCGAGGTGATGAAGAACCTGCCCAAGGGGATGAAGCTGCCCGGCGGCATGAGCATGGGTGCGGGCGCCAATGGCGGCATGGCGGTCTCCACCACCCACTGCATCACGGAAAAAGACCTGGTGCCGCGCGGCAAGCAGGACAGGGATTGCCGCATCACCGACCAGAAGCAGAGCGGCAACACGGTGACCTGGTCGATGCGCTGCGACAAGCCGGAAGGCCAGCTCGAAGGCAGCGGCAAGGCCACCTACACCGGTGATGCGATGACCAGCGCCGTCGAGATGCACGGCACCAGCAACGGTGCGCCGTTCTCGATGAAGATCAACAGCAAGGGACGTTACCTCGGCCCTTGTCCTTAAGTGCTGCTGCGAAACCGGCGGCCAGAAAATTGATGAAGCGCTCAGCCGATCAGCACGTTCCATAGCGGCACGCTGGCGAGCGAGAGCAGGATGCCCACCCCAACCACCGTGTTGGCGAGCTTGGGTGCCAGGCCCGACTGCTGCGCGAGGATGCCCGCCGAGATCATCGGTGCTGTCGCTGCCTGCAGCACGCCGACCTCGAAGGGGATGCCGCCCACACCAAGCGCGCGCCCGGTACCGAACACCAGCAGTGGTGCGGCGAGCATTTTCCAGCTCAGTGCGGCACTCATCGGCGCGAGTGTGGCGCCGATGTCCGCAGGTTTGAACTGCAAGCCCACCGCGAACAGCGCCAGCGGCGACAGCGTGGTGCCGATGCGGTGCAGCAACTCATCCGCCAATGGTGGCCAGCCACCCGCCGCGCTTACCGCGAAGCCGACCAGCATGGCAATGAAGGGTGGGAAGCGCGCCACCCGCAGCAGCACCGCACCCACACTCGTCGCCGTGCGGGAGAACCAGGCAGCAAGGAACACTCCCACGGTCGAGAGCGCCAGAAACGAGCCCGCCTGATCGGCCAGCACCGCCGCACCCAGATGCTCACGCCCGCGCAATGCCTCGATCAGCGGGATGCCGGTGAACGAGGTGTTGCCGAAGCCTGCCACCAGCGCCAAGGCACCAACGACCCCGCGAGACCAGCCAAACAAGCGGCCCGCCAGCACCATTACCGCCACCGCGCCGAGCGCCGTGCCCCACATCGCCATCACCGGAAACCACAGTCCCGCCTCGATGTGCAGCTTGGGGATGAGTTCCAGCACCAGCGCCGGAAAAGCGATGTTGAGCACCCAGCCATTGAGGCCCGGCACCCAGTCGGCGGCATCGGGCCTGAGGCGCGCCGTGAGCGCGCCGAGCAACATGCAGACCCCGAGCAAAACCAGTGCACTCATGCCTGGCGCGCCAACACGTCCAGCCCGAAGCTGCGCGGATTGAGGATGTGCCCAGGGTCGCGTGCGCGCTTGGCGGCGACGAGTTCGGCCACCACCTGCGGCTGCGCACGCTCGGCAAAAGCTGCACCCCACTTGCTGCCGACGCCATGCTCGGCGCTGAAGGTGCCGCGATGCTCTTGGGTGACATCGAACACGAGTTTCACCAGTGCTTCGGCGTGCGCGCTCACAGGCTGCTCGCGGGTACCCAGGAGATGCAGGTGCGCGCCGCCCACACCGGCGTGGCCGAAGGCAACAAACTGTACCTGTGGGTACAGCGACTTCAACGCGGTTTCCAGTGCGGCGAGATAGTCGCCGAACACCTCCACTGGCGTCGCGGTATCGAATGCCAAGCGCCCGCCAGCGAGTGCTTTCATCGCGTGATTGCTGGCTTCGGTAATCGAGTGACGGATGCGCTTGAGCGCCTTCAGGGGCGCATAGCCGAGAGCATCGTCGGGTTGCTGCAAGGTTTCGGTCAGAAACGTATAGAGATGCGCGGCCAGATCCTCACCGGTGTCATCGCTCTTCACCTGCAGCAGCAGATAAAACGCCGCCTGCGGGTCGCGCTCGAAGGGCCAGCGGAAAGTCTCCCCCTGCATCGCGCGCACCAGCGCCATCGCGCTGGCGCTGATGAACTCGAACTCCTCCACATCCTCGCCAAACACATCGCGCGCCAGCGCCAGCGCGCGCATCGCGGCAGGCATGTCCGCTACGGGGATGAGTGCGGCCTCGCGTTGCACAGGCAGGCGATACAGCCGCAGCGCAAGCCGTGTGATGACGCCGAGTACGCCCTGCGTGCCGATCAAGCCCTGTTGCACATCGGGCGCGGCAGAGTCGATGGCGAGCACCTGCGGCGCGGGTGCAAACCACTGCGGACCAGTCTGTGGGCCGGTCTCGCGGCCATCGGCCCACAGGCCCCAGGCGGTTTCGCACAGATGTGCGGCGGTGCCGTAGCAGACCGCATTGGCCCCGGCCGAGCCATTGGCGACACAGGCGCCGACGGTGGCAGCGCTGGTGCTGCCCATCTCCATCGGCCAGACCAGGCCATGCTCCGCAAGCACGGCATTGAGGGTATCGACTGGCACGGCGGCCTCGACCTCGGCGCGTTGCGCAGCGATATCCATCGAGATGATGCGATTGAGTTTTTCGAGCGAGAGAACCGTCTCGCCTTCAGGCCGCTGGGCCTCGACGAGGCCGGTGCGGCCTGCGCTCAGCACCAACGCGCGGCGCGTGCCTTGTGCCTCGCGCAGAACGGCGGCGACTTCATCTGCCTCGGCTGGCAGCAGTACGCAGCTTGTCCAGCCCGGCGCACCGCGCTCAGGAGTGGCATAGGGCTGCAGGGCTTCAGACTGGTGCCGCTGCCGCTCGGGCGGCAGGCTTTGCCAGCGATGGGTGTCGGCGGTCATGCGCCGCAGTTTGGCGGCGTGACCTACCAACGTCTAGCAATTGATTTAAGTGACGACGCAAGAATCGTCATATCGGCGAAGGCCGGTATCCAGTCCTTCAAGTCAAGTAAATGTTGCAGAGACTGGATTCCGGCTTTCGCCGGAATGACGGAATGAGATTGATGTCTTCACTTAAACCGAAAATGCTCTAGCTGCCGCTGGCGGGCACCCGGCTGCCGCGCGGGGGCTCATAGCCCTGCGATTTGAGCCAGTCCAGCTTGGCGGTGTAGAGCGCGCGGCTTGAGTAGGTGGTGCTGTTCTCGATGGCCTTGCCCAAGTGCCTCTTGGCCTTGCCGAGATCGCCCAGATACATCTGCGCGATGGCGAGCCAGAAATGCGCATCCGGCTGGTAGGCCTCACGGTTGATCTCGCGCTGGAACAGCTTGCGCGCATTCTCGTAGTCGCCCGTTTTCAATGCCGCCAGCCCCTGGTCGAGGAAATAGAAGGGCGGATAAGGCTGCAGCAGTGCCAGCCGGCCTGCCCACTGCTGCGCCTCGCTGGCCTGGCCACGTGTCTTCAGCAGCCCCGCCAGGTTCGACATCGGGATGGTGTTTTCAGGCTCCAGCGCCAGCGCATGCCGCAGGATTTTCTCGGCCTCGGCCAAGTCGCCGTGCTGCTGGTAGATGATGCCAAGTGTATTGTAGCTGTCGGTGTATCCGGGTACCGACTCGATGGCCTTCTTCGCCCACCAGTAGGCATCGTCGAGCTTCCCGTCCGCCAGCAGTTCCGCCGCGCGGTTGTTCATGTACATCGCGGTGATGATGTCGTCGGTGATGGCCCGGGCGCGGCGCTGGCCGGACTGTGGCGAGGGCATGAAATCCACCGTCAGCGATTCGCCCTGACCTCTCTCGCCCGAGGTGATGCGGGTGTCGCTGGACTGCCGCGTCAGCGAGAGATTGACGTGACGGTTGGAGAACGCCAGGTTGCCGCTGCGGCTCCAGGTCGGCGTGGTGAACACCTCCTGGAAGCGGAACGGCACGTCGAAATAGCGGGCGAATGCGCCGGTCATGATGACCAGAGACAGGCAGTTGCCGGCGCGGGCCTCGAAGGCATCGGCCGCCGTGCGGGTGCTCTCGGCGTCGTATTCGAGCTTGAGCTTGCCATCGTCGTAGAGCGCCTCGATCAAGGCCTGCTCGGCGCCGCCATGGCGCGTGGCGGGCCGGAGCACTTCCTCGGCATAGCGCTGCATCGCCGGTGACATGGCAAACAGCTGGCTGGCATCGACGGCGGTGGTGGGTGGCTTGAACAGCGCATCGGCGAAGGGCGGCGGGGCCGCTGTGCGCAAGGGGGCTGCCACGCAGCCGGCCAGCATCAGTGCCAGCAGCAGCAATCCGCACGGTCTCAACGTTTGGCTGTTCATTGCGGCCTCCTCAAAGAAACGGGGCAGCGCTTCGATCCTGCACGCTGCGCCGATACGTCCATGAAGTCTACTCCTGCTAACGGGCTGCAAACTCCAGCAGCAAATCGCCTGCGCGCACGACATCACCGGCACGGACATGGATGGCCTTGACCACCGCATCCTGCGGTGCGGCGACCAGCGTCTCCATCTTCATCGCTTCGAGCGAGAGCAGCGTCTCGCCCTTGGCCACCCGCTGGCCTGGCTGCACGGCGAGGCGGGCGACGGTGCCGGGCATGGGCGCACCCACTTGCAGGGCATCGCCTTCGGCCGCCTTGCGCCGCTCGCTGGCATTGGCAACGCCCGCGTGCTGCACGCGCACAGCGCGGGGCTGGCCGTTGAGTTCGTAGAAAAGTTTGGTTGCGCCCTCATCGGGCAGATCGGTGCGGCCCTGCAAGCGGATGACGAGAGTTTTGCCGGTGTCGATATCGACGCTGATTTCGTCGTTCTCCACCAAACCATAAAAGAAGGTGGTGGTCGGCAGCGCACTCACGTCACCATAGGTTTTCTGGTGCTCGACGTAGTCCTTGTAGACCTTTGGATACATCAGGTGGCTGGCGAGATCGGCAGCGCCAAGCTTCACGCCGAGATCGGCCTCGGCCCTGGCGCGCTCGGCTTCGAGATCGACTGCTGCGAGGCTGGCACCAGGGCGTTCGGCGAGTGCAGGCTTGCCACGCAGAATCTTGGCTTGCAGCGCCAGCGGCCAACCCTCCGGCGGCAGACCAAGTTCGCCGCGAAACAGCTGGACGACGGACTCCGGGAAGTCCACCGTGTGATTGGCATCCGCGACCTGTTCCGGCGTCAAGCCCTTTGCCACCATGAACAGCGCCAGATCGCCAACGACCTTCGAGCTGGGTGTGACCTTGACGATGTCGCCGAACAGCCGGTTCACATCTGCATAGGCTTTCGACACCTCGCTCCAACGGTCGGCGAGGCCCATGCTGCGGGCCTGTTCGCGCAGGTTGGTGTACTGGCCGCCCGGCATTTCGTGGCGATACACGTCCGCCGTGCCGCTCCTGATGTCGGCCTCGAAGGGTGTGTAGAAGCGCCGCACGCCCTCCCAGTAATCGCTGATCTGTTGCATCGCTTGCGGGTCAACCTTGGGGTCGCGCGCGTGGCCGCTGAGGGCGGCGGCGATGCTGCCGAGATTCGGCTGGCTGGTTAAGCCGCTCAGGCTATCGAGTGCGCCATCCACCGCATCGCAACCGGCTTCAACTGCCGCGAGCACGCTGGCGGCCGCAATGCCGCTGGTGTCATGGGTGTGGAAGTGGATCGGCAGGCCGATCTCCTGCTTCAAGGCACGCACCAGCTCGAAAGCCGCGCGCGGCTTGCACACACCGGCCATGTCCTTGATGCCGAGAATGTGCGCGCCGCTTTTCTCAAGCCGCCGAGCCATCGTCACGTAATAGGCGAGATTGAATTTGGGCCGCGTGGTGTCGAACAGATCGCCGGTGTAGCAGACAGTGCCTTCGCAGACAGCGCCGCTCTCGAGCACCGCATCCATCGCCACCCGCATGTTGTCGACGCTGTTGAGCGAGTCGAAGACACGGAAGATGTCGATGCCCTCAGCCGCTGCCTGCTGCACGAAGTAGCGCACCACGTTGTCGGCATAGTTGGTGTAGCCCACCGCGTTGGCGGAGCGCAGCAGCATCTGGAACGGGATGTTCGGCACGGCCTTGCGCAACTCCCTCAAGCGCGCCCAGGGGTCTTCTTTCAGGAATCGCAACGCCACGTCGAAGGTGGCACCGCCCCAGCATTCGAGCGAAAGCAGGTTGGGCAACAGGCGCGCGTAGTGCGGGGCGATGGGCAGCATGTCAGCGGTGCGCATCCGCGTCGCAAACAGGCTCTGGTGCGCGTCGCGCATCGAGGTGTCGGTGAGCAGCACTTGCGGCGCTGCCTTGATCCAGTCCGCAAAGGCCTTAGCACCTTGCGCTTTCAGCAGGTCGCGCAGGCCGTTGGGGATTGGCGTCGCCAGGTCGGTGCGCGGCAGCAAGGGTGCGGGCATGGCAGCGGTGGGCTTGGCGCGGCCCTTCATGTCCGGGTTGCCGTTGACGACGACTTCGCCGATGAAGCTCAGCATCTTGGTCGCGCGATCCAGCCTTGCCGTGAAGCGGAACAACTCCGTAGTGGTGTCGATGAAACGTGTGGTCGCCTCGCCGCTCGCAAACAGCGGGTGGGCGATGACGTTTTCGAGGAACTGCAAGTTGGTCGAGACGCCCCGGATGCGGAACTCGCGCAGCGCGCGATCCATGCGGCGGATGGCAACGTCGGCCTCGGGCGCCCAGGCCGTGACCTTGACCAGCAACGAGTCGTAGTGCGGCGTGACCACCGCATTGGCATACACCGTGCCGCCGTCGAGCCGGATGCCGAAACCAGCAGGCGAGCGATAGGCCGTGACGCGACCATGATCAGGCGTGAAGCCGTTTTCCGGGTCTTCGGTCGTCACCCGGCATTGCAGGGCGTGGCCGCTGAGGCGCAGGTCTGCCTGCCTTGGAAGGCCGGGGTCGCCGATGCGCGCACCCTCGCTGACACGGATCTGCGCGGCGACGAGATCCACCCCCGTCACCATCTCGGTGACGGTGTGCTCGACCTGGATACGTGGATTGACCTCGATGAAGTAGAAAGTGCTGGTGTCAGCATCCATCAGAAACTCGACCGTCCCCGCGTGCGAATAGCCCACGCTCGCACACAGCCGGAGGGCGGCGGCGCACAGCAACTCGCGCTGCGCCTGATCCAAGTAGGGCGCGGGTGCGCGCTCGACCACTTTCTGGTTGCGGCGCTGTACGGTGCAGTCGCGCTCGAACAGATGCACGAGATTGCCGTGGCTGTCGCCCAGCACCTGCACCTCGACGTGGCGTGCGCGGCGCACGAGTTTTTCGACGTAGACCGCGTCGTTGCCAAAGGCGGCAAGCGATTCGCGCCTTGCCGACGCCATCTGCGCATCCAGCTCGGCCTCGCTCTCGATCACCCTCATGCCGCGCCCGCCACCGCCCCAGCTCGCCTTCATCATCACCGGATAGCCGACGGCCGCGACCAAGGGCTTGCAAGCCTCGAGATCACGCGGCAGCTCGCCAGTGGCGGGCAGGGTCGGCACCTGGGCGGCATCGGCGGCGGCACGGGCCGCCACCTTGTCGCCGAGCGTGCGCAGCACTTTCGAGCTGGGGCCTACGAAGCGAATGCGCTCAGCGGCGCAGGCATCGGCAAAGTCCGGGTTTTCCGACAGAAACCCATAGCCCGGATGGATCGCATCGACTCCGGCCGCGACCGCGACGCGGATGATGTCGTGGATGTCGAGATAGGCCGCAATGGGCTTTTTGCCGACGCCGACCAAATAGCTCTCGTCGGCCTTGAAGCGGTGCAGTGCAAAACGGTCTTCGTGTGCATAGATCGCCACGGTGCGGATGCCCATCTCCACACAGGCACGCATCACGCGGATGCTGATCTCGCCGCGATTGGCGACAAGGAGTTTTCTGATCGGTTGGGTCACGGTGTCGTCCTGGGGTGTCTAGTCCGATGCGGTGCCCACTGCCCCAATTAGTAGACGACGACGCTGCGGATTGATTCGCCGCGCGTCATCAGATCAAAGCCGTGGTTGATTTCTTCGAGCTTGAGCTTGTGGGTGATGAGATCGTCAATGTTGATCCTCTTGTCCATGTACCAGTCGACGATCCTCGGCACGTCCGTGCGCCCACGCGCACCACCAAAGGCAGAGCCGATCCAGCGCCGGCCAGTGACCAACTGGAACGGCCGGGTGCTGATCTCCTTGCCCGCTTCAGCGACACCGATGATGGTGCTCACACCCCAACCCTTGTGGCAGCACTCCAGCGCCTGACGCATGACCTGTACATTGCCGATGCACTCGAAGCTGTAGTCGGCCCCGCCCTTGGTCAGCTCGACCAGATGCGCGACCAGATCACCCTCGATGGTTTTCGGATTGACGAAGTGGGTCATGCCGAATTGCCGCGCCATTCGTTCGCGCGCGGGATTGGTATCGACACCGATGATCGTGTTGGCACCGACCATTTTCAGCCCTTGGATCACGTTCAAACCGATACCGCCAAGACCAAACACGACACAATTCGTACCGGCCTCGACCTTGGCAGTGAAGATCACCGCGCCGATGCCGGTGGTGACCCCACAGCCGATGTAGCAGATGGACTCGAAGGGTGCGTCTTCACGCACCTTGGCCAGCGCGATCTCCGGCAGCACCGTGTAGTTGGCAAAGGTCGAGCAGCCCATGTAGTGCAGGATCGGCCGGCCGTCGATGGAGAAGCGCGATGTGCCATCGGGCATCAGGCCACGGCCCTGCGTCGCGCGAATCTGCTGGCAGAGATTGGTTTTCTGTGAGGTGCAGTAGTCGCACTCGCGGCACTCCGGCGTGTAGAGCGGGATGACGTGATCGCCCTTCTTCAGCGACTTGACGCCTGCACCGACCTCGACCACCACGCCCGCACCTTCGTGGCCGAGGATGGCCGGGAACAGGCCTTCAGGATCCGCACCGCTGAGCGTGTATTTGTCGGTATGGCACAGCCCCGTGGCCTTGATTTCGACCAGCACCTCGCCTCCGCCGGGGCCTGCGAGCTGCACCGTTTCAATCGAGAGCGGCTTGCCTGCGGCAAAGGCGACGGCGGCGCGCACATGTTTTGTTTAAATAAATGACTTTACCATCTTGAAATAAAAGCCTTTACCATCTACAACTGTCTTTATGCGGGGGCATCTAAGATGGTCACTCCTAAGCGCAGACCGCGTCCAGGCGAATATATACCTGCCATCACGACTCCAAGTTTTAGCTCGGAGGGCGTCCGCTCGCGCGTTTGGGGAAGGAAATCCAAACGCATCCATCACCTGCTGTCTGGGCTGGAAACGCATTACTTCTTGTGCCTCGACCACTCTCCGCGGGTTACTAACATTCGGGAACAATTCTCGCTCGACGTTGAGTTAACGGTGAATTGCGCGCAGCGCCTCAAGCTGCGGCATCCCACTGACAACACCACCAACCAGCCGCGAGCGATGTCCACGGATTTCGTCTTCCTGCTCGAAGGTCGGAATGGCACTTCCACGACTGTTGCTAGGTCGACAAAGTATCTCGCCAAGCTCTGTGAGACCCGTATACAGGAGTTAGCTGCCATTGAGCATCTGAAGTGGCACGACGAGAAGATCGATTTCGGAATCGTCACCGAGCGATGCGTCGACCCGGCGGTTGTCCGGAATGCCCAATGGCTCGGAATCAACTCTTTCGATAACAATGTTCCGCCGGTGGACGAAGACTTGCTCGTGAAAATCGAGATCGTTTTGCTCAGCCAACTGGGCAAAGGGATAACCCTTGGAGAGGCCTGCCGGGCATCGGATTGCGCGACGAACGCCAAAGACGGCGATTCGCTGGGCTGCCTGCGGTACTTCCTTAACATGGATGTCTGGTCGACAAATATCTGCAGCCCCATCACGATCGAGCAGCCGCTTGTCGTCACTCCAAGGCTGGGAGCGCTCGGCCATGACTGAATCTGAGGAGCGCTTGGTCGAGGACTCGTGGTTTGCTGGAATGGTGCTCTGCCCCGTCGGCGAGCCGGAGGCTGCCATCAGGGTGTTGTGGATCTCGGATGATCGAGAGACGGCAGTCACCATCGCTATGAACGGCAAGGCCATGCCGGTTCACGCATCGGGACTCGGGATCAGCAATAAGCTCGGCAACGGCCAGTGGATTCAGGTCAAGAGTCACCCGGTCGATCTCGAGCTGGCCCGAAAGATCGACTGGTTGCGTAGTCGAGAAAAGCTGATCGCCGAAGCAGAGGCCGAATTCAAGAAGAAGACCTTAGCCAAGAAGGGCTTCAAGTTGGTGCGGCCTGAAAAGAAGGAGGCCGCCGCAAAGCGCTGGAAGTTAATCGAGCCATTCGTTTCGGGCGAGCCCGCGGCCTACGATTCCGGCAACCGGTATCAGTGGATCAAGAAGGTCGTCGAGTCCGGGGTAGTGACGAAGCCGACCTGTTATGCGTTGCTGAGGAAGTACTGGATTTCCGGAAAGAACCGTCTGGCCCTCGAGGACGATGACCATCTAAGGGGCGCACCGGGAGTGCAACGCGAAGCCACCGAGTCAACGAGCAAGCGAGGGCGACCTCCCAAGCTTGCTAAGCCGGGCGAGCAGTACGGCGTCAACGTGACCGAGGAGATCAAGGCCTGGATCGTCAAGAGCGCTAGATGGATCACACCTCGGCGCGGATTCGCGGGGGCTTATCGGCGGTTGCTGAGAAAGGCGTTCAGGAGCGGCTTCAAGACAGAGTACGGCTTCGAAGTTCCTGTACTGCTGCCGCCGTCCAAGCAATTGTCTCTCCAGTCCTACATTCACTGGCTGCATCGGCTGGTGCCTCCTGAAAAACTCGTCATTTCACGGAAAGGCCGTCAATGGTTCGACCTCAACGCGCGCGGCAAGCTGGGCAACGCCGCTCTTCTAGCTTTTGGCCCCGCGCATGCCTACGAGATCGACGCCACGGTCATAGATGTCTACGTCGTAAACCGGCTAAACCGGAATTTCGTGCTCGGCCGTCCTATCGTCTACACAGTTTGCGACCGCTTTTCCCGGATGATCGTGGGCTTCCATATCGGCTTCGACGGACCGAACTTCGAGGCGGCGATGGAAGCGCTGCTCAACGCCATGGAGGAGAAGGTCGGCTACTGCTCACAGAACGGCATCGCGATCAATCCAGAAGACTGGCCGTGCCATTACCTGTGTTCCGATCTCATCGCCGACGGCGGTGAGCTCAAGGGACATCTGGTCGAAGGCGGGATCACGGACCTGAAATTCAAGGTCAGCACGCTTCCTGCGTTTCGAGGCGACTGGAAGTGGATCGTTGAGAAGAATTTCGACATCGTGGTCGGAGCGTCCGTCAAATTCTCGCCGGGCTCGGTGCAGCGCGAGACGCTGGAGCGCATGAAGCCGCACACGTCGAAATTCGCGATCCTCGACATTGCAGACCTTACCCAGAAACTGCTGCTCAACATCATCCACTACAACACCAAGCGCCCTCTGCCGACCTTGCCCGACGACCCGCAGCTCAAGGCGGAACTGATCACGGCGACGCCGCTGCAATGCTGGAACTGGGGAATGAGGAACCGGACGGGCTCGCTCGCGACCCGCGACATGGATGTCCTGCGCGCGGCGTTGCTGCCAATCGCCACCGCCACCGTGACAGAGGATGGCGTTTTATTCGGCGGCAAGCATTACGTCGGCGACACGATCGCGAAAAAGCAGTGGGCAACGCGCGCAGCGATGCGCGGACGGTGGAAAATCGACATCAGGTTCGATCGGCGCCAATCCAGCGAGATCTACTGGCGATCAGGAGACGAGCTGGAAACTTTCACGCTGAAAGGTTGGAAGGCCGGTAGCACCCAGTACACCCATGAGGAACGTGTTTCGTACCAGGTGGAACGCGATCTAGCTCAACAGCATGCGAAAGCGCATGCCAAACAGTACGAAGCGGAAGTGGAATCCATGCACGAACAGATCGACAAGAACGCGGAGAAAAAGCTGAAGGACGCTCGCGACCCTTCGCTGTCGCGTACAGGGCGCACCAAGCACATGACCGAGGATCGACAAGTGGTCAAGGCGATGGAGCGCTCGGAAGCCGCCTACGCCAACAGACGACCGGGCGCAAAAACTGCTTCCGCGCGTGTACCGGAGGCTGAGTTAGAGGCCGATGCAGTCGAAGCGGCCGGACCGCCAGTCCAGACGACGGAGAGCCGGAGAGCGGCGTTGCTCAAGAAGATGCAGGAGAAACGTTTCGGGGGAACATGAAGAAAGTCCGGAAGAAACTCGCCAAACACCGACTAGGGCTCTCTCCGCAGGGCACGGGTTTTGTCGGGTCCACAATCGACGCCAGATACACCAGCTCTTCAGATCCGATCCTGAAACACAACCCGCTGGTGGAAGCGCTGAACCCCACGCTCGCGGAGGAGCAGTTCTTTCAATATCTGGCGCTCAATCCGGCCTTCCACGACGCTATGAGGGAAAAGCCTGCCCACGAGCGGATGATCGCCACTCAAACCGTCGGAGTGGTTGTCGAGCCACTGACATGGGCGAGCAACCTCTACTACGCGATCGAACGTGTGATCCGCTACGGCTACATGAATCGGAACCCGCTGCGGCAGGCAAAGCTTGCGCAGATGCGCTCGGCATTCCCGAACTGGGACACGGTGCAGAGCATCATTCCGCACGAGCTTAAGTTGAACAACGTCATCAACAGCTTCGCGCTGTTCGGCACCAGCGGAGTCGGTAAGACCCTGACCCTAGAGAAGGTGTTGCTGACGCAGCCGCAAATGATCCGCCATCGTCAAATGTACGAGGGCGAACCGCTGCATCTGCAGCAACTCGTCTGGCTCAAGCTGGAATGTCCGCATACGGGATCCCTGCGGGAGTTGATCACCAATTTCTTCGCCGCCGTGGATCAGATCTGTTCCAAGAACTACTCCGCGACCTATGGCTCGCAGAGGCGCCAGGATCTTCTGATCCTGGCCATGGCGACGGTTGCCGCGAATCATCGACTCGGCGTGCTGGTAATCGAGGAGGTGCAGCGTCTAAAGAACACTGACGATGCGGAAAATCTCCTGGACTTTTTCGTGCAATTGATCAACACCATCGGCGTTCCCATCGTGTTGACCGGGACGTTCCAGGCGATGCCGCTCATCACAGAAAGCTTCGCATCCGCCCGACGCGCAGATGGTCAAGGTGATTTCATCTGGGCCAACCTCGATAAGGGTGACGTCAACTGGGAGCTGTTGTCCGATGCGATCTGGCGATATCAATACACTTCGACGAAGACCGAGCTCACGCTTGATTTGCGCAAGACATGGCATGAGCTGTCGGGCGGTGTACCGGATATTGCGGTCAAACTCTATCGCCTTGTACAGATCGCGGTCATCGGACTCGATGACGAAACCATCACCGTCAACCTGTTCCGGCAGGTTGCCAGAGACCACCTAAAGCTCGTGACACCGATCATCACCGCGCTCAACCAGAAGGACTGGGATACGCTGGCAAAGATTCCTGATCTGGTGATCTCTCCGAAAGCTATGGACAGGGCATTGGACAAGTCGCTGGGCCGCCTCAATACCGGCGGGTCCGCCGATACCTTGAAGATGAAAGAGGAAGCGGCGCGTCGCCACGGCGGGGCGGGCGGCCCAGTCGAGGAACTGATCGGGTTTCTGATCAAACGAGGGATCGGCCCGGAGCGTGCGAAGGTCTGCGCCGAAGCGGCTTATGCGAAATGCCAACGTGGAACAAGCGAGATCGATTTGTTCCTGTCCGCTTTGGATCTCGCGAGCCAACCGTTCGGAGTCACAGCGCCGCCCAAGGCTCCCGAAGCTTCCGATGTGCCCAAAGCCAGGAATACCGGCAAAACGGCTGTCGCAACCACCGCCTCAGCAAAGAAAATGACGAAAAAAATGGCAGCCCAATTGAAGAAATCTGAAGCAGAAGCCTTGGCGACGACCTGGCTCGAAAAGGAGAAACTGGAGCGGTCGACCGGCGAACTGTTCTCCGCCTGATCACCGGCAGTGCTGGCGTTCTTTCCGCAAATTGTCGAGGAGGAGACGCTGTACAGCGTGCTGGCGCGTTATCACAGCCAGACGGGCCACAGTAGCCCGAAGCACACCCTAGGGGAGCTGTTCGGCAGCGTCACCGCCGCCGTGTCGATCGACCTGCCCGGACGGCTCGGCGCTCTCGCAGAGAAGATCGACAGTCCATTGATCAAGGTCGATACGCTAACCGACCACCACACAAATT
>JAKFXK010000043.1 GCA_021731445.1 Nevskiaceae bacterium
GCCTCGGCGATGCGGTCGCTGGTGATGGTGTTGGCGGATGCCAATGCCAAGGGCTGGATTGCACGCTTCTTCGATTCGCCGTGGATGCCGTTTTGAAAGGGGATCGCACCATGAACACCTTCATCCGCGGCTTCATCCTGCACTGGTTGCTGCGCGTCACGGCGGTGGTCGCGATTGCCGCCATCAGCCTGATAAGCGTCGCCGCCCACGCCGAGCGCATCAAGGATCTCGCCAGTGTGCAGGGCGTGCGCGGCAACGCGCTGGTGGGCTATGGCCTCGTCGTCGGTTTGAACGGTACGGGCGATCAAACCAGCCAGGCGCCCTTCACCGTGCAATCGCTCAAGGCAACCCTGCAACAGCTGGGTGTGACCATCCCACCCAACGTCAACCCACAGCTCAAGAACGTCGCTGCCGTTGCACTCCATGCCGAGCTGCCCGCCTTCGGCAAGCCCGGCCAGAAGATCGACGTCACGGTGTCGTCCATCGCCAACGCCGGCTCGCTGCGCGGTGGTGCGCTGCTGATGGCACCGCTGCGTGGGGCGGATGGCGAGGTGTATGCGCTGGCGCAGGGCAATCTGGTGGTGGGGGGATTGGGCATTGACGGCAAGGATGGCTCGCGCGTCTCCATCAACATCCCCAGCGATGGCCGCATCCCCGGTGGCGCGACGCTGGAGCGTGCCGCACCCACCGTGTGGAGCGCACGACCGGAGGTGCGCCTCAACCTGCATCGCGCCGATGCCACCACCGCCGCACGGCTCGCCGCAGCGGTCAACGCCCAGCTGGGTGCGGATACCGCCACTGCGATCGATCCGATGACGGTCAGCCTGCGCGCGCCGGAAAGCAGTGCGCAGCGTACCGACTATCTGGCGGTCGTCGAGAACATCGAGGTCAATCCGGGCGACGCACCGGCAAGGGTCATCATCAATTCGCGTACAGGTACTGTCGTCATCAGCCAGCAGGTGCGGGTGCGGCCTGCGGCGGTGGCGCACGGCTCGCTCAGCGTCACCATCAGCGAGCGCACGGCGGTGAGCCAGCCGGGTGCGTTCTCGGAAGGGCAGACGGTGTCAAGCCCACTTTCGACCATCGGGGTCGAGCAGGGCAGCGGGCGCATGTTCAAGTTCGAGGCCGGGGTGTCGCTCGACGAGATCGTGCGTGCGGTCAATCAGGTGGGCGCGGCACCGGGCGATCTCGTCGCCATCCTCGAAGCCCTGCGCGAAGCGGGCGCACTGCGTGCGGAATTGATCATCATCTGATGAACATCGACCCCGGCAATGCGCTCGGTAGTGCCTCGCTCGCGGCGCTCAAGCGCGATGCGGCAGGCAGCCCCCAGGACGAGGTGACACTGCGCAAGGTGGCGCAACAGTTCGAGGCCCTGCTGACGCAACAGGTGCTCAAGTCCTCCCGCGCCACGGTGCTGGGTGAAGATCTGATGGGCGGCAGCGGACTCGACCTCTACAAAGACCTGTTCGACCAGCAGATGGCGCAGCAGATCAGCGCCAAGGGTCTGGGACTGGCGGAGGTGCTGGTGCAGCAGCTCAAGGGCGCGCGTGCGGCCGCAAGCGGATCGTCACAGGCCCTCGACAGCCATCGACTGAGCGCCGCCAGCGTACCCATCGTTGCGGCCAAGGCTGAGGCCGGCAGCACGATCTCCACAAACCCCTTCGGCAAACCCGCAGCCGCGTTGACCGACCGCATCAGCCGTTTTGTCAGCGACATCTGGCAGCAGGCCGAGCAAGCCGCCAAAGCGCTGGGACTGCCGACCGAGGCCGTGGTGGGTCATGCCGCGCTGGAAACCGGCTGGGGTGCGCACCAACCCGGCGGTGGCAGCAACAACCTGTTCGGCATCAAGGCAGACCCACGCTGGCAGGGTGCGAAAGTCGCCGCCAGTACCACCGAAATGGATGGCGGCCGCACCCGCACCGAGCAGGCCCAGTTCCGCGCCTACGACAGCCCCGAACAGGGTTTTGCCGATTACGTGCGCTTCCTCAAGAACAACCCGCGCTATGCACAGGCGCTCAAGGCTGGCGGCTCGGTGGAGCAGTTCGCTTCAGGCCTGCAGAAGGCCGGCTATGCGACAGACCCGAACTACGCCGCCAAGCTGCAAAGCGCGATTGCACGCGCGGCAGCGGCGAAACCGGCCATTTGAGCGGGGCCACAGCACCGCTCATCGCCATCCCATGCAAAGCCCTCAAGAATCTATCCAGCAGCTCGTTAACCGGCTTGTAGCAGCGGCGCGTCATCAACGAACCGCTGGTAGCCAACCCGAAGAGAAATCCTTCTCTAGGAATCACGACCCACGTCAGGAGTAATGCCATGCAAGTCATCAACACCAACGTCGCGTCGCTGAATGCCCAGCGCAATCTTTCAGCGTCGCAGAACGAACTCAACACCTCCCTGCAACGCCTCTCGTCCGGCCTGCGCATCAACAGCGCCAAGGACGACGCCGCCGGCCTCGCCATCGCCACCCGCTTCACCAGCCAGATCCGCGGCCTGGACGTTGCCACCCGCAATGCCAACGACGGCATCTCGCTGGCGCAGACGGCAGAAGGCGCGCTCGGCGAAGTCACCAACAACCTGCAGCGCATCCGCGAACTCGCGGTGCAGAGCCGCAACGCCACCAACAGCCAGTCCGACCGCGACGCGCTGAACGTGGAAGCCCAGCAGCTGATGTCGGAAATCAACCGCGTCGCAGGCCAGACCAACTTCAACGGTGTGAAGCTGCTGGATGGTTCGTTCACCAACCAGTCGTTCCAGGTCGGTGCCAATTCCGGCGAGACCATCGACATCTCCTCGATCGTCAATGCCAACTCCTCCAACCTCGGCACCTATACCCGTGCGGAAGTGACCGGCGTGGCGGCGACCACCTTCACCGCGATTGCCGATGGCGGCGTCACTGTCAACGGCACCAGCGTCGGTGCGATTGCCCTCGCCACTTCGGCCAGTGAGCGTGCCGGCGGCTTCCGCGATGCAGTGAACTCGGTCAGCGATACCACCGGCGTCTACGCCATCAATGAAACAGCGACGACGACGACGCTGGTCTCCACCAGCGGCAATATCGTACTGGCCGGCGCATCAGCCACGGCAGCTTTGGTGGGCATTGCCGCAGGCACCACCACGGCCACCTCCGCGACCGGCTTTGCCTCGATGGATATCAGCAGCGTCGGCGGTGCGGATGTGGCGATGCAGTCGATGGATGCCGCACTCACTGCCGTCAACACCGCCCGCGCCAATCTGGGTGCCTACCAGAACCGCTTCAGCTCGGTGGTGGCCAGCCTCGCAACCGCCAGCGAAAACCTGAGCGCCTCGCGCAGCCGCATCCAGGATGCCGACTTTGCCAAGGAAACCGCCAGCCTCACCCGCTCGCAGATCCTGCAACAGGCTGGCACCGCGATGCTCAGTCAGGCCAACTCGGCACCGCAGAACGTCTTGTCTCTCTTGCAGGGTTAAGACGCCGCACCGGCATCGGGTCAGCGTTAAAGCCCGATGCCGGATTTTGTTGTCAGGAGGACTCATCCCATGTCCACCGAACTATCGAGCATCACCCCGATTTCCTACCCCTCGGTCTTGGCGAGACCGGTTCTGGCCTCACCATCGAGCGCCGACGAAGTGACCGCCGTCGAACCCGTTCAAGCCCCTGCAGACGATGGCGCGCCACTGTCGCAGGCCATCGACGAACTCAACCGCTATGTCGCCGGCAGCCGTACGGACCTGCGTTTTGCGGTGGACCGCGACGCAGGCCAGGTGGTGGTGTCGATCATCGACGCCGAAAGCGGCCAGGTGTTGCGGCAAATGCCCTCGGTCGAGGCCCTGCGCATTGCGCGCTATCTCGAACACGACCGCCTTGGCCTGATCCGCCAGCGGGCGTAAAGGAGCACGTTATGGCTAGCATCACTTCCGCTGGCCTCGGCTCCGGTCTGGATGTCGCGAGCCTCGTCACACAGCTGGTGGCTGCCGAGCGCGCCGCACCCGATACCCGCATCGCGAGAGCACAGACCAAGGCACAGACCACACTTTCCGCGATCGGCGGGTTCCGTTCCGCACTCGCGGGTTTTCAGGATGCCGCCAAGGTGCTGCGTGATGGCGGTGCCACCAAGTTCACGGCCACTTCGGGCAACAGTGCCTTGTTGACCGCCACAGCCTCCACCAGCGCGGTGGCTGGCAGCTACAACGTCGAGGTTTTGCAGCTCGCCAAGGCGCACAAGCTTGCCAGCGGTGCCTATGCCAGCAGCAGCACCTCGGTGGGCAGCGGCAAGCTCAACATCAGCGTCGGCGGCGAGGCCTTCGAGGTGGAGATCGGCGTGCTTGACAGCTCGCTGTCTGCTATCCGCGATGCCATCAACAATGCCAGCGACAACACCGGGGTGCGCGCGTCACTGCTCAACACCACTGCAGGTGTTCGACTCACCCTCACCAGCCGCGAGACCGGCGCAGAAGACGAGATCGAAGTCAGTGCCAGCGATCTGTCCGACCAGCCGATCCTGCCCACAGGCACCGGGCTGGATGCACTCAGCTACAAGGCCGGCAACCAGCAACTCGATGAGATCGATCCTGCCCAAAACGCCAAGATCGAGATTGACAGCTACGAATTTGAAAGCAGCAGCAATGTGTTTGCCGATGCCATCGATGGCCTGAGCCTGGCCGTGAGCAAGGCCGAACCCGGCACCATCTTTGCCCTCACCACCGGCCTCGATACCGAAGCCGCCAAGAGCGCAGTGCAGAACTTCGTCACCCGCTACAACGTGCTCAACGCGGCGATCAGCAGCTATTCCCGCTACGACGCCACCACCCAGATCGGGGGGCCATTGCTGGGCGACGCCACAGTGCGCGGCTTGAGCCAGCAGGCGCGTACGATCATGGGTGGTACGGTGGGCAGTGGCAGCCTGCAAACCCTGTCGTCCATCGGTATCACCAGCAGCAGCGATGGTTCGTTTAAACTCGATGCCACCAAGTTCTCCGCCGCCCTTGCCGCCAACCCGGCGGATATCAATACACTGTTCGGCAGTAGTGGCTATGGTGGCCGGATTTTCACGCTCGCCGAAGACTATCTGGAGAGCGATGGCCGCATCGCCAGCAAGCAGAGCAGCCTCAACGCGCAGATCAAGGACATCACCAAACAGCAAGCCTCGCTGGACCGCCGCATGGACTTTGTCGAGGCCCGCTACCGCGCGCAGTTCACCGCGCTCGATAGCCTCATCAGTCAGCTCACCACGACCAGCAGCTATCTCACACAGCAGCTGGCAAATCTGCCGGGGGCGGGGCGCTTGAACAGATGATCGGGTCGTTTATGAAAAAGCCGGCCGCGAGTCGGCTTTTTCATGCCTGCTTGAATGCAGAAAAAAATCGCTGAAACCCCTCAAGTTGAAGTGCTTCGGGCCGATGCAGGAGTAACAGTTTGCTTCGTCACAAGGAACATAACCATGAACCCCAGCAATCCCTTTCTCCGCAGCTATCAGCAGACGCGTGTCTCCGAAGTGTTCACGGCCAGCCCGCACAAGCTGATCGACATGTGCCTTGCCGGCGCGCTGGAGCGCGTCGCCATCGCCAAGGGTGCGATGCAGCGCGGCGAACTGGGCGAGAAAGCGCGGCGCATCTCGGCGGCGGTAGCCATCGTCGAGCATCTGCGCCTGTCGCTGGATGCCAAGGCCGGCGGCGAGCTGGCGCGCAATCTCGACCAGCTCTACGACTATGTGATCCGCCGCCTCACCTATGCCAACAGCCGCAACGACTGTGAGGCGCTGGACGAGGTGACGGCGCTCCTGGGGCAGATCAAATCTGGCTGGGATGGCCTGGCAGCCAATGAGGTCAGGGCCGTGACCACGGCGTTTCTCGGAGTGGCCGCGTGAGCGCCACCGACCTGCGCCAGGCCGTGCAGCCCCTGCCACGCGATCGCGTACTGACCCTGAGGACGCTGTTGCGGCTGACCGATGAACTACGTGCCCATGTGCTGGGTGGCCGGCTCAAGGAGGCGGCGGAGGTGCAGCTGCGGCGCGATGGATTGCTGCATCTTTTCTTCGAGCATTCGGTGCTGGCGGCTGAGCGCAATGCCATGATCGAGGCTTGTTGCGCCATGCTCGATATGGATCACGCCGTGCTCTCATGCCTTGAAATCAACCGTTCGCAGACTGCGAAGGAGCTCAGTGAACTGGGCCGCCGCAAGGGGCTGCATCTCAGCGTGGTGCCAAAGGGCCTGCCTCCATGAGCAACGACGCCGACTTTGCCACTCAGCTGTCGGTGCCACTGCTGGTACCGCTGTGCTGGCGACCCGAAGTGTTTGCAAATACGGCAGAGGCGGGCAGTGCGGCCGTACGTGCGCTGGCGACAGCGGTTTCACTAGCGGAGCGTGCACCTCTGGTCAACGAGGAAGCGACCGGCCTCGAGCTGGAAGTCGCGCGCCTGCACCAGAAGACCCAGTTGCTCATCGAGCTTTTGGCGCTAGCCCTGGGCCGTGATGCCACCCGGCCTGACCCTTGCGAAGTGCAGCTGAGCGGTAGCGCATGCAGCTGGCGCAGTGCCAGCCCTCCGGCGCTTGGCAGCGAGGGCACGGTCGAGATCTGGTTGCACCCGGCTGCACCCGAACCCATTTGCTGGCCGGCACAAATTGCCAAGCTGCTGCCGCAGGCCGATGGCAGCACGTTGGTGCAGGCGCGTCTGCTGCCGCTGGGCGAGGCGGCACAGTCGACACTCGACCGCCATATCTTTCAGCTGCATCGCCGCGCCATCGCCGAGGCAAGGGCGCAGCGCTGATGGCTTTTACGATGCTGGCCATGCATCACATCGGGTAACGTGTGCCGATGGCAAAATCCAATGCAATGCGCGTCGTGCTGGGTGACGAACTCACTCTCGTGCGAGCTGGTATCCGGCAGCTGCTAGAGGCCATCACTGATCCAAAAATCGAAGTGCTGGCCGAGACCGGCGATGGCCAGGCGCTGCTCGAACAAGTGTCGCGCCATCGGCCCGATCTGGTGATCGTCGAGCACGTCCTGACCAGCATGGGCGGGCAGGAGGTGACGTTGCAGATCCGCCGCCATTACCCGGAAGTGAAGGTGCTTTTTCTCACCGCCCGCAGCGAGCCCAATCATGTGCGCAATGCTCTGCACGCAGGCGCGGTCGGCTATGTGGTGAAAGAGGCTGAGCCGATGGAACTGGCGCTGGCGCTGAGGGCCATTGCCAAGGGCCAGAACTATCTCTCGCCCAAGGTCTCCGCTGCCGCGTTCGACCGCCGCATCCGTGCACGCGACGAACGGGAGGGCGTGCTCACCGGCCGCCAGCGGCAGGTCCTGCGGCTGATGGCGCGTGGCAAATCCACCAAGGAAATCGCGGCACTGATGGGGGTTTCGGTGAAGACCGTCGAGACCCACCGCGCCCGTCTGGCGGCGATTCTGGGGCTGTACGGCGTCAACGCGCTGATGCGTTTTGCCATCAAGTCCGGGATGGACAACGGCGAGATTTAGCCCTTGACGATTTTCTGCCGCGTGTAAGGCGAGACCCTACAAGCGGTCAGAAACGTTCCTATGTCTGGAGCGGTCACGGCTCTCCAATCTGTTCGGTGTCAGCAGCGGCCTGGCTGATGCCCAACCGAAGGGAGATCACGATGAACCCGAACCTGAAATTGCACATCAGCCAGTCGATGAGCCTGTCGCCGCAGCTGGTGGCGTCGATTCGCCTGTTGCAGCTGTCATCGCCCGAACTCGAACAGGAAGTGGCCACCGCACTGGAGAACAATCCGCTGCTCGAGGCCGAGGTCATTGAGACGTCTGCCGCCAGCGAGGCTGAGCAAAGCTTTGCCACCATGGTGGGGGACGCAGTGGCACTGGCGATGGACACGGCGAAAATGCCGGATGCCACGCCCGAGAGCAGCGGCGATATCGACATCGACGACAGCTTCGCGGTTTCCGAGGCCTGGAGCAGTGCGACAGGCGAGGGCGATGAAGACGAGGACAAGCCCCTGCGCCGCGCCGCTGCACCGGCAGCGGGTTTGCGCGCCACGCTCGAAGCCGAACTGGCGGCCGAAATTGAAGACGCGGATACCCAGCGCGCGGTGCTGGCCATCCTCGAAGCCATCGACGATGCAGGCTATCTGCGCGCCACGCTGTCTCAGCTCATGGCGGCTGCCCAGACCGATGCGGCTACCCTGCGCCTCGCCTTGGCACTGATCCGCCGCCTGGCCCCGACCGGATTTGCTGCACGCGATCTTCGGGAATGCCTATTGTTGCAACTCGATGAAGTGCGGGCAGGCACGCCCGGCAAGACGCTGGCGGAGCAGCTGGTGATGGATCACCTCACTGAACTCGCTGCCCGCAACCGCGAGCCGCTACGCACCCGGCTCGGTGCCAGCCCGGAACGCTTTGCGGCGGCGCTGATGCTGATCCGCACGCTCAACCCCAAGCCTGGGCAGGAACCAAACGACGATGCTGCCCGCGCCATCGTCCCTGATGTGCTGGTGACCGGCGCACCGGGTGCCTGGAAGATCGAACTCAATCCAGCAACCCTGCCGCGCGTGCGGCTGAACCGCCTCTACGAGCAGGCGCTCAACGACGCACCGCAAGGCCGGGGCCTGAAGGAGAAACTCAATGAGGCCCGCTGGCTGCTGCGCGGCCTGGAGATGCGCCACGACACGCTGCTGCGCACCACTCGCGCGATCTTTGAAAAGCAGAGTGCCTTCCTGACCCAGGGCGAGGTGGCGATGAAGCCGTTGACGCTGCGCGAGATCGCGGTCGCCATCGAAATGCATGAATCCACTATCTCGCGGGTGACCACCAGCAAGTATGTATCGACCCCACGAGGCATCTTCGAGCTGAAGCATTTCTTCAGCGTTTCGCTCAATGCGGGCGAGGCCGAGGCCAGCGGGGTGGCGGTGCGGGCGATGATTCGTCAGCTTATTGACGCCGAAAATCCGGCGAAGCCCCTTTGCGATGGGGCAATCAGCGCAATCTTGCTCAGGAAAGGTGTCAGGGTGGCCCGGCGCACGGTAGCGAAGTACCGCGAAGGCATGAAGATCGCCAGCGCTCCCGAACGCAAGGTGCAACCCGGACTCGCAGTGGCGGTGTAAGGCAATACGCAAGGAGCAGTGCCGATGAAAACCTTCAAGACCCTGTTGATCGACGACAACGAAGCGTTTCTCACGTTGGCCATGCATCTGCTCAAGACCAACCCGCGCATCGAGATCATCGGTCGTGGCTACACCGGCTTCGATGCCGTGCGCATGGCCGAAAATCTCAAGCCCAATCTCATTCTCATGGACTTGTCGATGCCTGGCATGGGTGGCTTGCAGGCCACCCGCCTGATCAAGGCACAGGATTCGCCGCCGATCATCTTCATCGCCAGCCACCACAATGACGCCGAGCACCGCGAACACTCGGCCCGTGCCGGTGCCGATGGCTTCCTGAGCAAGCAGGATTTCGATCAGACCATCGACGCGCTGCTGGATGAAGTGACCCAGGAGATAGCCCATGGCTGAGTCCCGCGTGTTGGTTCTGGATGCCGACGAAGAGCGTGCACAGAGCTTGCGCAGCCTCTTGCAGTTCATCGACTACGCGCCGGTGTTGCAGGAGCGTTGCGGCCCGCTGACCACCAGCGGTGCCAAGCCCGCCGACTGGGTGGCGGTGATCGTTGGCAAGGTGCTGGACGAGGGCGCGCTGAATGGCTTCGTCGACTGGCTCAAGCGAGATCACCTGCACCCACCGCTGTTGGTGCTGCCCGAGCATCAGCCCAATGCCAGC
Source organism: Nevskiaceae bacterium (assembly GCA_021731445.1). GTDB lineage: Bacteria > Pseudomonadota > Gammaproteobacteria > Nevskiales > Nevskiaceae > Stagnimonas. The sequence goes on from JAKFXK010000043.1 coordinate 9,720, forward strand.
ACGCGTTTCGACCTGCATGAGAGCGCCTGCATCGCACTGGAAATGCCCCTGAAATACGCCCAGCTCAACGAGCTGTTGAAGCGCGCCGGCCTCACCCGCATGGAACGCGAGGTGCTGGACACCGTCGCCAGCAAGGGGCCTACCGGCAACTCCAGCGCCGTGCGCCGCGTGCGCCGCATGGTGGAGCAGGTTGCGAGCTTCGACACCACCGTGCTCATCACCGGTGAGAGCGGCACCGGCAAGGAAGTGGTGGCGCGTGCCATCCACGCCCAGTCGCGTCGCAAGGATAGGCCCTTCGTTGCCGTCAACTGTGGCGCCATCCCCAGCGAGTTGCTGGAAAGCGAACTGTTCGGCCACGAAAAGGGCGCCTTCACCGGTGCCATCAGCAGCCGCAAGGGACGCTTCGAACTGGCCGATGGCGGCACCCTGTTTCTCGACGAGATCGGTGACATGAGCCTGCCGATGCAGGTGAAGATCCTGCGCGCGCTGCAGGAGCGCAGCTTCGAGCGCGTCGGCGGCATCAAGAGCCAACGCTGCGACGTGCGAGTGATTGCCGCCACGCACCGCAACCTGGAGGACTCCATCGTCAAGGGCAGTTTCCGCGAGGATCTCTATTACCGGCTGAATGTATTCCCCATCGAGACACCGCCGATGCGCGAGCGGCTGGAAGACCTGCCGCTGCTGATCGAAGACCTCATCGGCCAGCTGGAACGTGCAGCCCGGGGCAGCGTGCGGCTGTCATCCGAAACCGTGAACGTGCTGCGCACCTACCACTGGCCCGGCAATGTGCGCGAGCTATCCAACCTCGTCGAGCGACTGGCCGTGCTGCACCCCGGTGCCATTGTGCGCCCACAGGACCTGCCCAGCCGCTACAAGCCCGCAGGTCTGGAACTGCCGGAACCAGTGGCAGAGTTGAGCGTGGAGCGTGCCTTTGAACGCGGTGGGCGGCCGATCCTGGCCGAGATGCGGGTGGTCGAACTGATGCCCCACAGCAAGCCCGACCCGGTGCTGCCGCCGGCTGGCGTGGATCTGAAAGATCACATCGAGCACATCGAGTCCAGCCTCATCAAACAGGCGCTGGCGCAGTCCGGCGGCGTGGTGGCGCATGCCGCCAAGCTGCTCAACACCCGCCGTACCACGCTGGTGGAAAAGCTCCGCAAATACGGCCTGCAGCGCGAAGACCGCGATGAGAGCGAAGCGAGTTACGCCAACGAGGCCTGAGCACTTTGCGTACCGCTGCCGGGATTGAGCCGGGCAGCTTTCCAGGAGTCGGCATGGTTATCAATGCCATGAAAACGATTCATTGGCGTTATGCGACTGCCGCGCCTACGATGCCACCCGTTCTTGATTTTCACAGGTGCGCACCATGTCCAAAACGCTCTACGACAAGCTATGGGATGCACATGTCGTGCGCTCCGAACGCGATGGCACGGCACTTTTGTATATCGACCGCCATCTGCTGCATGAGGTGACCAGTCCGCAGGCCTTCGAGGGCCTGCGCATCGCAGGCCGCAAGCCCTGGAAGCGGCTCGCCAACCTGGCGGTACCCGACCACAACGTGCCGACCACCGACCGTGCTGCGCTCCGGAGTCCTCGCAAGGTCGAAGACCCTGCGGGGTTGAGCGGCATCGCCGACCCCATCAGCCGCGAGCAGGTGGATGCGCTCGACCGCAATGTCAAACACTTCGACGTGCCCTACATCCCGCTTGCAGATGTGCGCCAGGGCATCGTACATGTGGTTGGGCCTGAGCAAGGCGCCACACTTCCGGGCATGACCGTGGTCTGCGGCGACAGCCACACCGCAACGCATGGCGCCTTCGGTGCGCTGGCCTTCGGCATCGGCACCAGCGAGGTCGAGCATGTGCTTGCGACGCAATGCCTGATGCAGTCCAGGACCAAATCGCTGCTGATCCGCGTCAAGGGCCATGTCGGTCCCGGCGTGACGGCGAAGGACATCGTGCTTGCCATCATCGGCCGCATCGGCACGGCGGGCGGTACCGGCTGCACCATCGAGTTTGCGGGCGAGGCGATCATGGCCCTGTCGATGGAGGGCCGCATGACGGTCTGCAACATGGCGATTGAAGCGGGCGCGCGCGCGGGCCTCATCGCCGTCGACGACGCCACGATCAATTTCGTGAAAGGCCGCCCGCTCGCGCCAAAGCCTGAGCATTGGGACAAGGCCGTGGCCTGGTGGAGAACCCTGCACTCGGATGTGGACGCCCGGTTTGATCGCACGGTGGAGCTGGATGCAGCCAGCATCGAGCCGCAAGTGACCTGGGGCACCTCGCCCGAAATGGTGGTGCCGGTTGGCGGCTGCGTGCCGGATCCTGCCCACGAGGCCGACACCACCAAGCGCAAGGGCATGGAGCGCGCGCTGGCCTACATGGGCCTCACCGCCAATACGCCCATCGAGCAGATCGCCATCGACAAGGTCTTCATCGGCAGCTGCACCAATGCCCGCATCGAGGATCTGCGTGCGGCGGCGACCGTCGTGCGTGGCAAGCACAAAGCCGCGAATGTGAGTCTGGCGATGGTGGTGCCAGGCTCCGGCCTGGTGAAGCAGCAGGCAGAGGCTGAAGGCCTGGATGCGATCTTCAAGGCCGCAGGCTTCGAGTGGCGTGAGCCGGGTTGCTCGATGTGCCTCGGCATGAACGACGATCGTCTCTCGTCCGGCGAGCGTTGCGCCAGCACCAGCAACCGCAATTTCGAAGGGCGTCAGGGCGCGGGTGGACGCACGCATCTGGTCAGTCCTGCGATGGCGGCTGCGGCGGGTATCGCCGGTCACTTTGTTGATGTTCGGGGTGTTTTGTGATGCCGTATTACGGTATTCATAACGGACGACGGCGATTGCCGATCGCTGCAGATGAAGGCTGCAATACGCCTTCACGCCTTGCAGCATGGCAAGGTGGACACTCTGCACGCCCCCTAACGAGCACGGACAAGAGAGCCAAGCAATGACCCCTTTCACAGTGCTGACCAGCAAGGCGCTGCCACTCGACCGCGCCAACGTCGATACCGACGCCATCATCCCCAAGCAATACCTCAAGTCCATCTACAAGTCGGGCTTCGGGCAATACGCCTTTGATGACTGGCGCTATCTGGATGCGGGTGATCTGGGCGTCCCCGTCGCCAGCCGCCGTCCAAACCCGGAGTTCGTACTCAATCGCGCCGTGCATGCGGGGGCCGAGGTGCTGGTGGCGCGCGAGAACTTTGGCTGTGGGTCATCGCGCGAACACGCGGTGTGGGCGCTCAGCGACTATGGCTTTCGCTGCGTGATCGCCCCCAGCTTTGCCGACATCTTCTACAACAACTGCTTCAAGAATGGGGTGCTGCCAGTGGTGCTGCCGGCTCATTCCGTCGATGCCCTGTTCCAGGCCATTGCAGCCAATGCCGAGCTGCCGGTGACAATTGATCTGGCGGCGCAGACGGTGCGCTGGTCTAAGGCCGAAGCGAAGTTCGAGATCGACGCCTTCCGCAAGGATTGTCTGCTGCGCGGCCTCGATGAGATCGGCCTGACCCTGCAAAGTGCGGATGCGATCCGCGATTACGAAGCCCGGCGCGCGCAGACCGCGCCCTGGCTGTTTGCTTGAAGGAGTACACCCATGAAACACATCACATTGGCCGCCCTGCTGGCCCTCGCTACCAGCATCACGCAAGCCGCAGGCCCGGAGCCTGTCTGGACAACCGATGGCTTTTCCAGCCCCGAATCCGTGGTGTACAGCTCGTTGCAAAAAGTGCTGTACGTCAGCAATGTCAACGGAGCGCCGGATGCTAAGGATGGCAACGGTTTCATCTCGCAGCTGGGGTTGGATGGCAAAGTCATCAAGCGCCAGTGGTTCAAGGGCCTGAACGCGCCCAAGGGCCTGGCTTATCTGCGTGGCTTTTTGTACGTGTCCGATATCGACGAGCTGTTGGAGATCGACACCGGCAACGGCCGTGTCGCGCGTCGCTTCAAGGCGCCGGGGGCGAAGTTTCTCAACGACGTGACGGTGACGCCGCGCGGCACCGTGTTTGTCAGCGACACCGTCACCAACACGATCTGGCGCTTGCAGGGCGCCAGCTTCACGGCCTGGCTCAATGACGCGGCGCTGGAAAACCCCAACGGTCTTGCCTTCGACCAGGGCCAGCTGATTGTGGCGACCTGGGGCGCGATGAAGCCGGACTGGTCCACTGAGACGCCGGGCTATCTCAAAGCCGTGGATGCTGAGACCAGGGCCATTACGGCCCGCTTTGCGCCCATCCCGCTTGGCAACCTTGATGGCCTTGTCGCGGACGGCAAGGGTGGCTATGTGGTGACTGACCACACACGCGGCAACGTGTTCAAGATCGGCCCCAACGGCCAGCCGAACCTCTGGCTGCAACTGACGCCCGGTACGGCGGATATTGGTGCTGCGCCTGGCCTCATCGTGCTGCCGCAGATGAACGAGAACACCGTGAGCGCCTACCCCCTGAGATAGCGTCTGTCATTCCGGCGAAAGCCGGAATCCAGTCTCCGACCTTTCCTGCATACCCCGCTACTGGATACCGGCCTTCGCCGGTATGACTGAAATCATGACCGCGAAACTGCTCATCCTCCCCGGCGACGGCATCGGGCCAGAGATCGTCCGAGAAGCCGAGAAAGTGCTGCTTGTCCTGCGCGACCGGCATGGCCTCGATGTGGTTTGGGAGCACGGGCTGATCGGCGGTGCGGCCTATGACGCGCATGGCGAACCCTTGCCCGCCGTCACGCTCGAAAAAGCGCGGGCTGCGGATGCCGTGCTGTTCGGCGCCATCGGCGGGCCGCAGTACGACACCTTGCCCAAGGACAAGCGCCCGGAGCGCGGCCTCCTCGCCATCCGTGCCGGCATGGGCCTCTACGCCAACCTGCGTCCGGCCATCCTCTATCCGCAGCTCGTCAACGCCAGCTCGCTCAAGCCGGAACTGGTCACGGGACTGGATTTATTGATCGTCCGGGAGCTGACTGGCGGCATCTACTTCGGCAAGCGCGAATCGCGCGTGGTCGATGGTCACCAGGTCGGCCACGAGGTAGTGCCGCAGGCGCGCATCGCCAGTGATGTAGAGCAGTACAGCGACTATGAAATCGCCCGTATCGCCCGCACCGCTTTCGAGGCCGCGCGGCTGCGCAACAGAAAGCTCTGCTCGGTGGACAAGGCCAACGTGCTGGAATCGAGCCAGCTCTGGCGCGAGGTGGTGTGCGAAGTTGCCAAGGGCTATCCCGACGTGAGCTTGAGTCATCTCTATGTCGACAACGCTGCCATGCAGCTGGTGCGAGCGCCGAAACAGTTCGACGTGATCGTCACCAGCAATCTGTTCGGCGACATCCTCAGCGACATCGCTGCCCAGCTCACCGGCTCGATCGGCATGTTGCCGAGCGCATCGATGAACGAAAGAGGGCAGGGCCTGTTCGAGCCGATCCATGGCAGCGCGCCGGACATTGCAGGCAAGGGCGTGGCCAATCCGCTCGCCACAATCCTCTCGCTTGCCATGCTGCTGCGCTACTCGCTGAAGCGTGGAGATCTCGCCGACAAGATTCAGGCGGCAGTGCAGAAGGTGCTGGCGAGCGGCCTGCGCACCGGCGATATTGCCGCCGCAGGCGAGGTCAGGGTTGGCACGCAGGCGATGGGCGATGCGGTTGTCGCCGCACTGGGCTAGACCATGAGCTGGCTTTACCTGATCGCAGCCGGGGTCTTCGAGGTTGGTTTCACGACCTGCCTGAAGCTTTCCGACAATTTCAGCGACTGGCGCTGGAGTCTGGCATTCGGCATCTGCGCCTTTATCAGTTTCAGCCTGCTCAGTGAGGCAACCAAGACCATCCCGCTCGGCACCGCCTATGCCGTCTGGACGGGCATCGGTGCGTTTGGCACGGCGCTGATCGGCATCGTCTTCTTCAAGGATCCGCTTACCTTCTGGCGGGTGTTCTTCCTGTTGCTGCTGATCGGTTCCGTCATCGGCCTCAAGGCTGTCTCATCCCCTGCACTGGCACATTGACATGCAACTGATCGAAATCACTGACGGTCAGGGCCGCATCATTGCCCCCGACTGGCTGCAAGCTGCCGAGGCCACGCACCGCCAGCTGCGCCCGCAGTTGCCACCCGACTACGCCACCAAGATGCAGCGCGTGTTCGCGCAAGGTGGACGCATGGTGCTGGCGGTCGATGGCGAGGCGGTGCTCGGCATTGCGGTCTGGCGCTGCTTTGAAAATACCCACCAGGGCGCGCAGGTCTACGTCGATGATCTCGTCACTGATGACGCCCATCGTTCGCAAGGTGTTGGCCACGCGCTGATCGAATGGCTCAGCGCGCGTGCGCGGATGCTGAGCGCCACCGCCCTCACGCTCGACTCGGGCACCCAGCGCCGCGAGGCGCACCGTTTCTACCTGCGCGAACGCTTTGACATCACCTCATTCCACTTCAACAAGAACCTGTAGAGAGATTCCATGAGCCGCACGTTTGATATTGCAGTTGTTGGTGCAACCGGAGCGGTTGGTGCGGCCATGCTGGAGATCCTGGCCGAGAGCACGCTGCCGTACGGCAAGGTCTATGCCCTCGCCAGCGAGCGCAGCGTGGGCAATACGGTAGAGTTCGATGGCAGGCATCTGCATGTCGAGAATCTGGCCGACTTCGATTTCAGCAAGGTGCAGATTGGGCTGTTTTCGCCTGGTGCCAGCGTCAGTGCCATCTATGCACCCAAGGCGGCAGCGGCTGGTTGTGTCGTGATCGACAACACCAGCCAGTTCCGCTACGACGCCGACATCCCGTTGGTGGTGCCAGAAGTCAATCCGGAAGCTATTGCGCGTTACAAGACGCGCGGCATCATCGCCAACCCCAACTGCTCGACCATCCAGATGCTGGTGGCCTTGAAACCGATCTATGACGCCGTCGGCATCGAGCGCATCAACGTCTGCACCTATCAAAGTGTGTCCGGCACCGGCAAGGAGGCGATCGAGGAACTGGCTGCGCAGACCGCCGCCCTGCTCAACGCCCAGCACTACGAGCGCAAGGTCTACCCCAAGCAGATCGCCTTCAACTGCCTGCCGCAGATCGACGTGTTCCAGGACAACGGCTACACCAAGGAAGAAATGAAGATGGTGTGGGAGACCCGCAAGATCTTCGGTGACGAATCTATCCTCGTGAACCCGACCGCCGTGCGCGTGCCGGTGTTCTATGGACACTCCGAAGCGCTGCACATCGAGACCAGGAAAAAGATCACGGCCGCAGAGGCGCGCGCCCTGCTGGAGAAAGCCCCCGGTGTGAAGGTGGTGGACGAGCATGTCGACGGCGGCTGGCCGACGGCCGTCACCGAAGCCAGCGGTCATAACGAGACCTTCGTCGGCCGCATCCGCGAGGATTTGAGCCACCCGCGAGGCCTCAACCTCTGGGTGGTGGCTGACAACGTCCGCAAGGGGGCCGCGCTCAACGCAGTTCAGATTGCCGAGGTTTTGGTCGCCAAATATCTCTGACCAGAAGCCGCTGAACGCTGCATTGCTGCTGGCATAAACTTAGGTTATAAAGCCACTTAGCGCCGGTACTTCAAGCATTACACTCACTACATCGGCGGCTCAAAACTTTTAGCTTTTGAGGATACGGGAGCGGCTATGCGACGGACACTTGCGCGGATCACGATCACGGCGGCGGCGACTGCGGGCCTGGCTGCCACGACCACAGTGCTGGCGCTGGGACTGGGTGAGATCGATGTCAGCTCCAACCTCAACCAGCGCTTCGCCGCCAGCATTCCGCTGACCGAGATCAGTGCGGAAGACCTTGAAACCGTCACGGTTTCCGTGGCGCCGAATGATGCCTTTGATCGTGCCGGCATCGACCGTGCCGAATATCTCAGCAGTCTCGATTTCTCGATCCGGAGCGACAACGGACGTCCGCGCGTGGTGGTCAGCAGCAGCCAGATCGCCCGCGAACCGGTGTTGAACCTCCTGGTGCAGGCACGCTGGAGCGGCGGCAAGATTTTGCGTGACTACACCATCCTGCTGGATCCGCCGGAAATTGCGCAACAGGCACCTGCTGCTAAAGCACCTGTGATTATCGCTGTGCCGGTCAAGCCAGTAGCCGTCAAGCCGGTTCCGCCGCCCGTGGTCGAATCTCCGGCCAGCCCGGTGGTCATTGCGCTTCCTGCCGCGAAACCCGTCGCACCGGCAATCAGCGAGTTTTATCAGACACCGACTGAAGCCAAGCCCCTTGGGAAAGCGGCGCAGGCAAGCAAAACCACATCCGCGCCCAAGCCTGGCTCGGTGGTACAAGACCCTGCATTCGACAGTGCCACCGGCAGCTATGGCCCAGTGGTGGCCGGTGAGACCTTGTGGAGCATCGCGAGCAAGCTGCGCCCCAGTGCCGCCGTGTCGATGGATCAAATGCTGCTGGCGCTTGCCGAGGCGAATCCGGCGGCGATCCAGCGCGGCATTACCGTCAACAAAGGTGCAACCTTGCGGGTGCCTTCGAGCGAACGCATCCAGTCCACGACTGCCTCTGCAGCCAAGGCAAGACTCGCCAGTCTGCGCGCTGGCGGCAAGCCTGTGGCAGTGCCGTCCGTGGCGAAGCCCGCACCTGCACAGCCTGCCATCGTAGTGGTCAAGCCAGTGGCCCCCGTTGCACCACCCGCACCGGTCGAAACAGCCAAGCCGCCAGTGCTGCCAGCAGCAAAGCCACTTGAGCCCAAACCTGCGGCAGTGGCACCTACTCCGGTTCCATCAGCTGCCAGCGCGACTGTAGTCAAACCCGCACCCGCACCCGCACCCGCACCCGCACCCGCACCCGCACCCGCTACACCTGCACCCGCTACACCTGCATCCGCTACACCTGCACCTACTGTTATTGCTGCGCCCGCCTCCGCTCCAGCACCAGCTACAACTATGCCCAGTGCTGCTGCAACCGTCGTCGCGCCAGCCACTACGACAGCTCCGGCACCAACAGAGCCGCCGGTAGCCACTGCTCCGGCTCCTGCCACTCCAGTCCCGGCAGCGCCACCCTCGATACCGGTTGCACCTGCGGCCGCAGCACCGGCCAAATCACCACTCGCGCAGCCTCTGCCGGCAGAGTTCGAACCGGGTTTCATAGAGAGCTACGGCATGCCGCTCGGCCTGGGTGCGCTGGTGCTCCTGCTGGCGGGCGGTGGCTTCGCCTTTGCCCGGCGCAAGAAAACCGAGCCGAAGACGGCAGCACCGAAAACAGTGGTGCCCGTCAAGCAGCCTGCCCTGTCGCCAAAAGCCGCGACCTCCACGCCGCCGTCGGGCAGCGCAGCCAAGCTGGGTGACACCACGCGCCTCGGCAGTGGCAATGCTGCCGCTGCCCTCCTGGCCACGGATGTCACGCAGCAAATGACGCAACCGGTTCTGCAATCGACACCGTCTTTCGCGCACGACGCAACTCTGGTGATGGAACCCGCCGTGGCTGCGACGCTGAAGGCTTCCGCCAAGCCCACCATCATCGGTTCCGGCAAGGACGATTTCGACAAGACCGTGCAGGTGCATGTTGATACCGCGCACATTAATCTGGGCGACAACGATCCGCTGTCCGAAGCGGACTTCCATCTGGCCTATGGTCTCTATGACGAGGCCATCCTGCTGCTGAAAAATACCCTGCAGCAGCAGCCACAGCGAACCGATATCCAGGTCAAGCTGGCGGAGACCTATTTCGCGGCAGGCCGTGCCATCGAGTTCCAGGATCTCGCCGAAGACTTGAAGCTGAAACTGCCCGCCAATGAGTGGAGCAAGATCGTCATCATGGGCTCGCAGATCTGCCCCGATGCGGAGCTGTTCCAGTCCACAGCTGGCGAGGTGGGACTGGATGCCGATTTCGATCTTGCTTTCGATGAGCCTGTCGCAGCGCCCGCACCCGTTGCGCCGCAACCGGCTGAAGCCAGCAATGGCATCGAGTTTTCGCTTTCGCCCATGACGGCGCCGGAATTGTCCCTCTCCCCCGACACAGCAAGCGCGCTGGCCGATGATGCCCTGCGGGACGACGCGCATCCGGTTGAGCCGCCGCAGCCCCCGGCCGGCATGGACGATGATGCTTCGATCGACTTCATGCTCGGCCAGAGCCTTACGCCGCTGGGTGCGGATTTGCGCACGTCCAGCGCCGGTTCGCTGAACTACAACCTCGGCTCATCCTCGCTCAAGGTCGATATTCCCAAGCTCGACAGCAGCCCGAAAACAAAAGGCGATCTTGATCTCTCCGAGTTCACCGACAATCCGACGCTCACGCCGGGCGGCAAACCCCTGAGTTTGAGCCTGCAAGACCTCGAAGTCAGCATCACGCCCCGCCAGGCGGCCACCTCCATCGACGAGGAGATGAACACCAAGCTCGATCTGGCGCGTGCCTATGTCGAGATGGGTGACAACGACATGGCCCGCAGCCTCTTGCTGGAAGTGCAGAAGCAGGGCAGCGAACGCCATCAGAAGGAAGCCGCCAGCCTGTTGCAGCGGCTACCCGCATGACGCTTTGGGGTGCACAAAAAGGGCACCTCAGGGTGCCCTTTTGCTTTGCGTGGACATGAGCACCCGCTGGGCTGCCCGCATCGAGTACGTCGGCACCGCCTATGCGGGCTGGCAGCGGGTGAACCACAACCTCAGCGTGCAGCAAAAGCTGGAAGAGGCACTATCAATCGTCGCCGATCATCCGGTGCAGGTGATGGCTGCAGGGCGCACGGATGCCGGTGTGCATGGACTGGGGCAGGTGGTGCATTTCGACACCTCTTCCATACGCAACACGCTGGCCTGGACGCTAGGTGCCAATGTGCACCTTCCTGCCGACATCTCGCTGCGTTGGGCGCAGCCGGTGGGACTGGATTTCCATGCCCGCCATTGTGCGTTGTCGCGCCACTACCGCTATGTGTTCCACAACACCCGCGCGCGTTCGGCATTGACGGCGGCGCGCGCGACGTTCTGGCATCGCCCACTCGATGCCGAGGCCATGCACAGTGCCGCGCAGAGTCTGCTGGGGGAACAGGATTTCACCGCCCTGCGCGATGCCGAATGCCAGTCGCCGACGCCGATGCGCAATGTGATGGCCATCAAGGTGTGGCGCAGCGGCGAGTTCGTGGCAATCGACATCCGCGCCAATGCCTTTCTGCACCACATGGTGCGCAATATTGCGGGCACGCTGGCCGAGGTGGGGCAGGGCAAACGCCCTGTGGTCTGGGTTGCCGAGGTGCTGGCCAGCCGCAAGCGCGCGCTGGCGGGCATGACCGCGCCACCCGATGGCCTCTATTTTGTTGGGCCCGAATATCCGGCGCAGTTCGGGCTGCCACCACCGCCACAGCCCTGGTTTCCCGCGACAATGCCGACATGAAACCGGCGCGCACCAAGATCAAGTTCTGCGGCAATACCCGCGCCGAGGATGTGGTTTTCGCAGCCGAACTGGGGGTCGATTTTGTCGGTTTCGTACTGGTGCCGGGCAGCCCCCGCGCCATCTCGCCCACTGCCGCGCAGTCCCTCCTCGACAAGCTGCCCGCCGCTACCGCCGCCGTGGCACTGTTGCAGAACGCGCAAGTGGCTGAAGCCCAGGAGGCGCTGCGCCGATTCCAACCCGCGCTGCTGCAATTCCATGGCCGCGAATCGGCGGCTTTCTGCGCGCAGTTCGGCCTGCCTTGGATCAAGGCGGTGCCAATGGGCGAGACGCAGCTGTATGCGCAATGGGAGCGCGACCATGCGGCGGCGCGTGCATTGCTGGCCGACAGCCATACCACTGCCGGCGGTGGCGGCAGCGGCCATCGCTTTGACTGGAGCCAGCTGCCGCCCCACACGGCACGCCACCTGCCGCTGATGCTGGCAGGTGGCCTGACGCCGGAAACGGTTGGCGAGGCGATCCGTCGCCTGCGGCCCTGGGCGGTGGATGTCTCCAGCGGCATCGAGACGGGCACCAAGGGAGTGAAAGATCACCGTAGAATGCGCGCCTTCGTCGAGGCCGTACGGGCTGCGGACGAAGACATCGCAAGTGAAGAAAATGGCTGACGACACCTCGCCCGATTACGGCAATTTCCCAGATGCACGCGGCCACTTTGGCCCCTATGGCGGACGCTTCGTCGCCGAGACCCTGATGGAGCCGCTGCGTCAGCTCGAAGAGGCCTACGCACGCCTCAAGAACGACCCCGCGTTTCTGGCGGAACTCGACCGCGACTACACCCATTACGTCGGCAGACCCAGCCCGCTCTACGAGGCCGAACGTCTCACCAAGGCCTGGGGCGGGGCGACCATCTGGCTCAAGCGCGAAGACCTGAACCACACCGGCGCGCACAAGATCAACAACACCATCGGCCAGGCGCTGCTGGCAAAGCATCTCGGCAAGACCCGCATCATCGCCGAGACCGGCGCGGGCCAGCATGGCGTGGCGAGCGCGACTATCGCAGCCCGGCTGGGTCTGAAATGCGTGGTCTACATGGGCATGGATGATGTGCAGCGGCAGTCACCCAACGTCTACCGCATGAAGCTGCTGGGCGCGACCGTGGTGCCCGTCACCAGCGGCACACGCACCCTGAAAGATGCACTCAACGAAGCGCTGCGCGATTGGGTGACCAATGTCGATGACACCTTCTATGTCATTGGCACGGTTGCCGGCCCGCATCCGTACCCAATGCTGGTGCGCGACTTCAACAGCATCGTCGGCCGCGAGTTGCTGACGCAAACCCGTGAGCGCATCGGTCGCCTGCCGGATGCGCTGGTCGCCTGCGTCGGCGGCGGCAGTAATGCCATCGGCATGTTCCATCCACTGCTGCCGCACCCCGAAGTCGCCATGTATGGCGTCGAGGCCGGTGGCAAGGGCGTGGCGACCGGCGAGCACGCCGCACCGCTGAGCGCCGGCAAGCCCGGCGTGCTGCACGGCAACCGCACCTATGTCATGGCCGATGACGATGGCCAGATCATCGGCACCCACAGCATTTCAGCAGGCCTTGACTACCCGGGCGTCGGCCCCGAACACGCCTGGCTCAAGGATATCGGCCGCGTCAACTATGTCGATGCCACCGACGACGAGTGCATGGAAGCTTTCTACGAATGCACGCGGCGCGAGGGCATCATCCCAGCACTGGAATCGGCCCATGCCATTGCCTACGCGAAGAAACTCGCGCCGAAGCTGGGCGCAGGCAAACATATCGTCGTCAACCTCTCCGGTCGCGGCGACAAGGACATCTTCACCATTGCCCAGCGCGAAGGTATTTCGCTGACCTGAACGTACTGTTTTTCATCCCCCAACGATTTAGAGAACTCATGTCCAACATGCCCTTGCCCCAGAAGTTCGCACTGCCACCCATCGGCGTGACAGTGACCGAGGAGGGACAGATCCGTGTCGAATGGCTGCCGCATGGACAGGGCGGTGCATCGCCCACCTTGCCGCCGGAAATCCTGGATGCGATTGCTGACGGTGTGCTGCGTGGTGAGGACGACGCCGCACTGCTGGCCAGGACCGGACCGGTTGCAGGCGCGATTGCCCAAGCGCTGGTCGCCGAATATCGCGCGCATCCACTGGCAAGACTTGCCCGGCAACAGCAGAAAGCGATTAGCGAAAAGCTCAGCAAGCTCGAATCGCACGCCCGCATCGACGCCCAGCTGGCCCGTAACCATCCCGCCCGCTGCGCTGTGGAGCGGCGCGAAACGCTGGATGCTGAAACCTTCTTCCGCGACTACTACGCCGCCAACCGCCCGGTGGTGATGACGGGGATGATGAAAGACTGGGCCGCGTTGACACGCTGGACGCCGCAGTATTTCCGCGAACGTTTCGGCCATGTATCGGTGCAGATCCAGTCGGGCCGCAACAGCGACCCCGACTATGAGATGAACATCGAGAAGCATCGCCGCGTGCTGCCGTTTGCCGACTACGTCGAGCTGGTCGAAGCTGGTGGTTCCGGCAATGACCACTATCTCGTCGCCAACAACCAGGTGTTCGACAAGACCGGCTTGGGCGAGTTGATGCAGGAGTTGCAACTGTTCCCAGAGCTGATGGATCCCAGCCGCAGCAGCAACAGCGTGTTCTTCTGGTACGGGCCGCAGGGCACGGTGACGCCGCTGCACCATGATCCCTGCAATCTCATCCTCGCGCAGGTGCGCGGGCGCAAGCGCATCAAGATGTATCCGCCGATCCAGACGCCACTGCTCTACAACGAGGTGGGCGTGTTCTCACGCGCTGACCCTGAAAATCCGGATGCTTCGCAGCCCGATTTCACAGCGGCGACCGCCATCGAAACTGTGCTGGGGCCGGGTGAGGCCATCTTCATCCCGGTGGGCTGGTGGCACCATGTCCGTTCGCTGGATGTCGCGGTGTCTGTATCCGCCACCTGTTTCCGTACCGACAACGCCTATCAGTGGCAGATGCCCAACCACGACACTCGCCCCGCAAGACAGCAAGCTGCCGCAGTGGCGACCAGGGCGTACTGATGTCGGCCAGCCGCTTGGCTCGGGTCTTTGCTGCAGGCCAGCGCAAGGCGCTCATCCCGTTCATCACCGGCGGCGACCCCTCGCCCCTGCACACCGTGGCCTTGATGCACGCGCTGGTCGGGGGCGGTGCCGATGTGATCGAACTGGGCATGCCGTTCTCCGACCCCATGGCCGATGGCCCGACCATCCAGCTGGCCTGCGAACGCGCGCTGGCGGCGGGCACCACGATCAGCAGGATTCTCGAAATCGTTGCGGATTTTCGTCGTGGCAATGGGCTGACTCCGGTAGTGCTGATGGGCTATCTCAACCCCATCGAGCATCGCGGGGCCGAAACCTTTGCGACACAGGCGAAGGCCGCAGGCGTGGATGGCGTGCTCATTGTCGATCTTGCGATTGAAGAGGCACCGGAGTTCGCGCCTGCCTTCAAGCGGGCCGGACTTGATCTGATTTTTCTCATCGCGCCCACCTCCACGCCGCAGCGCATCGCGGCAATAGCGGCAGAGGCCAGCGGCTATCTGTATTACGTTTCGCTCAAGGGCGTGACCGGTTCTGCGGCACTGGATGTGGACAGTGTGGCGACCAAGCTTGCGGAGATTCGCGCCATCACGACATTGCCGATTGCGGTCGGTTTTGGCATCCGCGATGCCACCACGGCGGCGGCGGTAGGCCGGATTGCCGATGGCGTGGTGGTTGGTTCCGCACTGGTCAGCGAGGTGGAAAAGCACGCCGGAACACCCGAAGTGCTACCCGCTTTGCTGCGGGATAAACTCAAGGCCATGCGTACTGCACTCGATGCCCCCATCCCATCTCCCGGATCCCAATCATGAGCTGGCTCGACAAAATCTCAGGCAGCAAGCTGCTTAGCGAGGGCGTGCGCCGCAAGAGCGTGCCGGAAGGCCTGTGGACGAAGTGTGAGAGCTGCCAGAGCGTGCTGTATCGCGCAGAACTCGAGCGCACGCTGGAGGTCTGCCCCAAGTGCAGCGCCCATCGCCCGATCAGCGCGCGCGCGCGGCTCAACCATTTCCTCGATCCCGAGCCACGCGTCGAGATTGCCGCCAACCTCAAGTCCATCGACCCCTTGGGTTTCAAGGACAGCCGCAAATACACCGATCGCCTTGCCGAGGCGATTGTCGATTCGGAAGAAAACGACGCGCTGATCGTGCTGCGGGGGCAGCTCATGGGGCTGCCCTTGGTCGCGGCCGCCTTCGAGTTCGGCTTCATGGGTGGCTCGATGGGTAGCGTGGTCGGGGAGAAATTCACCCGTGGTGTCAATGCCGCTCTCGACCACGGCACGCCGCTGGTCTGCTTCGCGGCCTCTGGTGGTGCCCGCATGCAGGAGTCGCTGTTTTCGCTGATGCAGATGGCCAAGACCAGCGCCGCGCTGGCCAAGCTGCACGAGCGTGGTTTGCCCTTCATCTCGGTGCTGACGCACCCGACCATGGGCGGTGTCTCAGCCAGCTTTGCACAGCTGGGCGATGTGCAGGTGGCCGAGCCGAACGCGCTGATCGGTTTTGCCGGCCCGCGCGTGATCGAGCAGACCGTGCGCGAGAAACTGCCGGAGGGCTTCCAGCGCGCCGAGTTTCTGCGCGACAAGGGCGCGATCGATCTGATTGTGGATCGCCGCGAGATGCGCGAGCGCATCCACAAGCTGCTGGCCATGTTCACCCACTTCAAGCCGCCCGCCATTGCTGCTTAAGCCACACACAGACTGGTCACTGCAAGACTGGCTGATCTACCAGGAACAACTGCACCCCAGCACCATTGAGCTCGGTCTTGATCGGGTGCGCAGTGTGGCCAACCGTCTGGGGTTGATGGCGGCACCACCCATCACGATCACCGTTGGCGGCACCAATGGCAAAGGCTCCACCACCACACTGCTCGCACTCATCTACCGCGAGGCAGGCTACGCGGTGGGCGCGTTCACCTCGCCGCATCTCTATCGCTATAACGAGCGCGTCGCCATCAACGGCACACCAGTGGATGACGGCGCGCTTTGCCGTGCCTTCACGGTCATCGAGCAGGCGAGGGCAGGCGATTCACTCACCTATTTCGAGTTCAGTACGCTCGCCGCACTCTGGCTGTTCCGTGAGGCGCGAGTCGACGTACAGGTGCTCGAAGTCGGTCTGGGCGGCAGGCTCGACGCCGTCAACATCCTCGACGCCGATGCCGCTCTCGTCACCAACATCGGCCTCGATCACCAGGACTGGCTTGGTAGCGACCGTGACCAGATTGGCCGCGAGAAGGCCGGTATTTTCCGCAGCGGGCGCGTGGCCGTGATTGCCGACAGCAAGCCCCCGTCGGGTCTGCTCGAAGCCGCCATGCAGATCAAGGCACGAGTACTGCGTCGTGACCTTGGCGATTTCAGGTCAGACCGGAACGCGCGCGAGGATGGCGACGATTGGCACTGGCATGGGGGAGGCTGCACGTCTCCGGCACTGCCACGACCTGCACTCACGGGCAGTCATCAGCTCGACAATGCGGCTGCCGCGATCACCATCGTCCAGGCCCTGATCCCGCGTCTGCCCGTCGCATGGTCTGCCATCCAATGTGCGCTGCCCAAGTTGCGCCTGCCGGGCCGTATGGAGCGGCGCGGACGTTTTCTGCTCGACGTTGCGCACAATGCCGAAGCCGCCGCGGCGCTGGCCGCATACCTGCATGACCACCTTGGCGGGCAGCCGGTGTTATGGCTCGCAGGTGTACTGAGCGACAAGCCGGTGGAGACCATCGCACAGGCATTGGCGCCGGTCGTCAGCCAGGCCATCACCTGCGATTTGCCAGGCCCACGTGGATTGAGTGCACAGGCACTCGCCACCCGCCTGGCTGCCTGCGGCATTACCGCCCAGGCTGGTGGTGCGCCGGGAGACGCACTCGCGCTCGCAGAGCGGCAAGCCAGACCCGATCAGCCCATACTGGTATGCGGCTCGTTTCTGACGGTTGCCGCCATCGCCCCCTTGATTGCCCATGACTGACGCCGCCATCGCAACCGATACCCGCGCCATCGTCCAGCGCCGCCTCATCGGCCTTTTCGTGTTGCTGCTGATCGCCTTCCTGCTCAGTCTGTTGCTGCGGGTGCGTCCCGATGCGGAAAATGCGCTGCCCTCCGTTGTGATTCCGCTTACTCGCGGCGTCGTGATGGCGAATCCCGTCGTAGCCAGCAGCGTACCTACACTGGATGCAGCAGAGTCGCCTGACGGGCAATCCTCAGCGGGATCGGCCGCCGACCCTGCGTCCCGCCTTGCACCCGCAACTGGGGCAAGCACCAAGCCACCTGCAAAATCCGCCAAAGACAAGCCAGCTGACAGCAGCAAGCCACAACCTGCGATCGCGGCAAAGCCTGCGGCCCCAGCGCCGGCAACCACTCGCTGGTTCGTCGCCATTGATGCCTACAAAGACCCGATGGCCGCCGCCGCCATCGTCAGCCGCATCAAGCTTGCAGGCCTGGACGCTGTCAGCGTTGCCATCCGCAGCAACGGCGAGCGTCTGCACCGCGTCCGCGCCGGGCCGTACGCCAGCAAAGCCGCTGCCGAATCGGCCCGCGCTACCCTCATCGTCGAGGGCCTCACCAAGGCCACCGTCATCACCGAAAAGTAGGCGGCAAGGTGCAGACGCTCGCAAAGTGCTGCGCTATCATTCGCGCCCCGCCGGGATAGCTCAGTCGGTAGAGCGGCGCATTCGTAATGCGTAGGTCGCAGGTTCGATTCCTGTTCCCGGCACCATCACAACGTCTACATGGCTTTAAGAAGGACTCAAAACCCACTGAAAACAGTGGGTTTTTTCGTTTCAGTAGTCCACTTTCGTCTCTCGAAGTCTCCCTGAAATACCCCCATATTGGGGGTATCGTTGGGGGTATCCAGCCCTTTTTGAAAACACGATACCCCCAACCATGCCTCTTACCGAGATGAAATGCCGCCACGCCAAGCCAGCGGATAAGCCCTACAAGCTGACCGATGGAGGCGGGTTGTTCTTGATGGTGAGCACCAGTGGTGCGCGTCTTTGGCGCTACAAGTTTCGCCACCAGTCGCGCGAGCAGGTGCGCGCATACGGGGCTTACCCGGACGTGTCGCTCGCCCAAGCCCGCGAGCTTCATGCCGCAGATCGCAGAGCACTCGCGGCGGGCAAGAACCCCAGCGATGCATGGCGGCAAGAAAAGCTGCGCAAGGAGCAGGAAACATTCGGAGCGCTCTACCGCGAATGGTTCGACAGCAAGGCTGGTGATTGGTCGCCCGCCAACATTAAGAAGATCGCGCAATTGACCGAGGCCAACCTGTTGCCGTTTTTAGAACGTCAGCCGGTTTCGGAGGCTCGACCGCCGGAGTTGCTGGCGATCTTGCGCCGCGTTGAGAAGCGGGGCGCGCTGGATGTGGCGCGTCGCTGCGGGGCGATTTTGGAGGGCGTCTATGGATTGGCGCTGGCAAGTGGCCGCGCCGAGATGAACGCCGCGCTGGGTCTGAAAAAGCTGTTGCGTAACCCCATCACTACCAATCGCGCAGCCTTGATCGAGCCGTCACAGGTAGGGCTGTTGATGCGCAGCATGGCCGCGTATCACGGCAGTCCGGTGGTGCGTGTCGCGATGCAACTCTCTGCACTCACCTTTCAGCGCCCTGGTGAGATTCGGCAGATGAAGTGGGCCGATGTCGATTTTGACAATGCGGTATGGCTGGTGCGGGTGGAGACGCGGAAGCTGAAGGTGGTGGAGAAGCGCAAGGCCAAGCCGCATTGGGTGCCGTTGTCGCGGCAGGCGGTGGCCGTGCTGCGTGAGCTACAGCCGTACACGAGCCGCAGCGAGTTTGTATTCCCCGGTGAACGCTCACGCGACCGGCCCATGTCTGACGGCGCGGTGATCGCTGGCTTGCGGGCGCTGGGGTATTCGAGTGAGCAGATGAGCGCGCATGGATTCCGCGCCACCGCTCGAACTTTGCTGGCTGAATTGGGCTGGCGACCGGACGCCATCGAGCGCCAGCTGTCGCACAAACCAAGCGGGCCGCATGGCACGGCTTACGACCGCGCCGAGTTTCGTGAGGAGCGCCAGCAGATGATGCAGGCGTGGGCGGATCATCTCGACACGCTCGCGGCGCTGTAGGGCAGATGGTCATTGCTGGCGCCGGATGGCGTGATACGCAATCCATGTCTCGATGTCGCTTTCAAGCCAGACCGTGAATCGCTTGCCCATGCGAATGGCCTGGGGAAACGTCTCGTCCCTCATGCGCTTGTAGATCGAAGCCTTCGAGAGTGCAGTGCGGTGCTTTACGTCTGGCAAGCGAAGGAAACGCGGCGGATTGCCAGCGGGCAATGCAGGCGGATAGGGCTGGCTATTCTTCATGGCCTGTCCTCATCGTGTTGAAGCGCCGACCCTTGGCGAGTGTTTTGCGCTTGAGATAGGCCGCGAGCTGTTCGCCGTCATCGGCTGTGCCATGCGCATGGAATCGCTCAGCCTGTCGCATGAACTCACCCAGCCCATGCGACCAGTCCGTGATGCCCTCACGGGCCATGAAGGACGAGAGGGCGCCCATGCCATTGGTGAACAGGGTCTTGTCCGAAGGTACGCGGCACAGCGGCGCGCGCACATTCATCGCCTCGCTGTTCGGGTGGATCAGCGCTAGCACTTGCCAGAGCGGATGCGTTGCCCATCGCTCGCGTGAGTCGTCGCCTGCATTCGGCACGCTCAGGCGCAGCCACTCGTTGAGCAGATACGTCCAGACCATCGGCAGCGACTCCAAGAACACTTCGACATTGAAGGTGAGCTCAGGCGGTAGGGCTTTTCGCTTGACCTGAAACTCGATGCGCCAGACCTGGGAGATGCCATCCCATCCCGCCTCACGCCAGAGGTCGCGCAGATAGGTCTTGTCCGAACGTAGAATCTCAAATGTCTTGTCATAGAGACGCGCCGAGATCATTCCACCCATACCGAAGGCAAGACCGGTGAATCGCTCGCCTTCGTCGTAGCGCGCTCGCTTGCGGCTGCGGCTGATCCATGCCGTAGGAATGTTCGATGCCAAGTCTGCGCTGGTGATGAAGTCGGCAAACAGATCGGCACGGCTGACCGTTAGCGGGCCGTTGAGCGCGCCTAGTTGTCCGAGTACAGAACGCAGTGCGTCCGCGCAGTGCAAGGCACCCGAACCGGTCAGTGCCTCACTACTGATTTGGGCATGTGCCATTGGCAAGGCAGTATTGCCGCGCTTGCCGATCCCAATCGAGAACCAGTTGTCTTCGATGACGTAAGCAAATTTCCGGCGACCGCGATCCAGCACACAGAAAAGATGTTTTCCAAGGGGGAGCTGTGCCGTGGTCTGCACACTTTCAGAGACATCCTGTGCGCGGGCCTTCAGGTCATCCAGTTTATTTTCGGTAGTGGCACTGATCTGGCCTTTCGCGGACAGATACAGACTATCCAAGCCAGAGCGCAGGACATGGGCGATGCGGTTTGCAGGTGCTGTGTTACTGGACGGCGCACCTGCCTCTGGCGCGGTCGCGGCGCTAACTACGC
>JAKFXK010000078.1 GCA_021731445.1 Nevskiaceae bacterium
ACACTGGAGGGGCTGGTGGATGCGCTGCATCTCAGCGGCCGGCGTCTGGCGATTGAGCACAACGGACAGATCATTCCGCGCAGCGAGTGGGTTCAAACGGCGGTTGGGGAAGATGATCGCATCGAGATTGTTAAGGCCATAGGAGGCGGTTAGATGAGCGACGTATTGACCATTGCAGGCAAGTCCTACGCCTCGCGCCTGCTCGTCGGCAGCGGCAAGTACGCGAGCTTCGAGCAGAATGCGCTGGCGGCCGAAGCCAGCGGTGCCGAGATCGTCACCGTCGCCATCCGCCGCGTGAACCTCGGGCAGGATGCGAATGCGCCCAACCTGCTCGATTTCATCCGCCCGGATCGCTACACCCTGCTGCCCAACACCGCCGGCTGCTACACCGCCGACGATGCCGTGCGCACCTGCCGCCTCGCGCGCGAGCTGCTCGACGGCCACAAGCTGGTGAAGCTGGAAGTGCTGGGCGATCCCAAGACGCTCTACCCGGACATCACCGCCACGCTGGAGGCGGCAAAGGTGCTGGTGAAGGAGGGCTTCGAGGTGATGGTCTACTGCACCGACGATCCCATCCAGTGCAAGCGGCTGGAAGAGCTGGGTTGCGTCGCGGTGATGCCGCTGGCGGCACCGATCGGTTCGGGTCTGGGTATCCAGAACCGCTACAACATCCTCACCATCGCCGAGAACGCCAAGGTGCCGATCATCGTCGATGCCGGCGTCGGCACCGCCAGTGATGCCGCGATTGCGATGGAACTGGGCTGCGACGGCGTGCTGATGAATACCGCGATTGCCGAGGCGAAGAATCCGCTGCTGATGGCGAGTGCCATGCGCCACGCCATTCTTGCCGGGCGTGAGGCGTTTCTGGCTGGGCGGATGCCGATGCGGCGGTATGCCTCGGCTTCATCGCCTTTGCAGGGGGTGATCGGTTAGCAGTGACCACGAATGGAGGTGCGGAAATGACGAGTAAATCCAAAGTGACGTTTCGATTTCCAGACGAGTTGTTGGCGGCGGCAAGAAAGATGGCGGTTGCGGATGGTACGACGATCAATGAAGTGCTGCGTGCTGACATCAAACAGTATGTGTCCGCAGCAGCACCTACTGACAGTGGGGCTCTGAAAGAGCTGCGCACCATCCCCAGCGTTGGCCCCTCGCTGGCGCGCGACCTGCTGGGCCTTGGCATTCGCCGCGTTGCCGATCTCAAGGGCCGCGACCCGCAGGCGCTGTATGACCAGCTTTGCAACGCGAGTGGACAGCATCACGACCGCTGTGTGCTCTATACCTTTCGCTGTGCGGTCTACTTCGCCAGTACGGCGAAACCAGATCCCGAAAAGCTCAAGTGGTGGAACTGGAAAGATGGCCCTGCCATCTCGCTCGCTGCCCGCAAGGCCGCAGCAAAGCGCGGTCTGAAACCGGCAGGCGCATGAGCCTCTACATCCCACCCCAGTTCAGCAACCAGAGCCACGAGGATGCGCTTGCGCTCGTGCGCAGCTGGCCTTTCGCCACGCTCATCACCACAGTTGCGGGCAGTGAGCCGCACGTCACGCATCTGCCGCTGCTGCTGCTCGATGAGGGGCAGCTCACCGGCCACATGGCACGCGCCAATCCGCACTGGCAGGCGTTTGAAAACGGCCACACGGTTGCCGTGTTTCTCGGTCCCCACGCCTACATCTCGCCGCGTTGGTATGTTGATCCATCACGCGAAGTGCCGACCTGGAATTTCGCCACCGTACATGTGCACGGCACACCATCATTGATTGACGATGCCGCTGCCAAGCTCAGGGTGGTGGATGCAAGCAGCGCCGCCTTCGAGCCGGCCGAGAATCCCTGGCAGCGACAGATCGAGGGCGCGCGACTGGATGCGCTGCTGGCCGCCGTCGTCGCTTTTCACCTGCCGCTCACGCGTATCGACGCCAAGTTCAAGATGAACCAGAACAAGACTGAAACAGACCGCAGGCAAGTGATCGCCGCCCTGCGCGCCAGTGCGCACCCCGATGCGCGGGCGACGGCAGATTTCATGCA
This sequence comes from Nevskiaceae bacterium, assembly GCA_021731445.1. Taxonomy (GTDB): domain Bacteria; phylum Pseudomonadota; class Gammaproteobacteria; order Nevskiales; family Nevskiaceae; genus Stagnimonas. The sequence continues at coordinate 2,023 of JAKFXK010000078.1, forward strand.
AGGGCAGATGCAAGATCATGACTGAGCGCGACCCCATGACGGTGCCGGTGCGCCGCGAGATCAAGAGCTTCGTACGCCGCGAAGGCCGCATCACCAGCTCGCAGAAAGACGCACTGGAAAACCTCTGGCCGCGCTATGGGCTGGATACGCCCGCAGGCGGTACGCCGCTTGATCTGCCGGCCTTGTTCGGCCGCATCGCACCGGTGGTGTTCGAGATCGGCTTTGGTGCCGGTGATGCCTTGCTGTTCCGCGCCGAGCGCGCACCTCAGCAGGACTTCATCGGCGTCGAAGTGCATCGCCCCGGTGTCGGTCGCGTGCTTAACCGTGCCGAAAAGCTGGGCTTGCGCAATCTGCGCGTGGCCAGCCACGACGCGGTGGAAGTGCTGCGCGACTGGCTAAGCCCCGAGAGTCTGGACGAACTGATCCTGGAGTTCCCCGACCCCTGGCACAAGAGCCGTCACCACAAGCGCCGCATCGTGCAGCCCGCATTTGCCGCACTCGTAGCCAGCCGCCTCAAGCCCGGCGGCCTGTTCCGCCTGGCAACGGATTGGGCACCCTATGCAGAGCACATGCGCGAGGTGCTGGACGCCGCCCCCGGCTTCACCGGTGGCGAAGTCGAGCGCCCTGACACGCGCCCCATCACCCGCTTCGAGGCGCGTGGCGAGCGCCTCGGCCATGCGATGTGCGATCTGCTCTATCGCCGCCGCTGACAAGCGCGCATGAGGCACGCAAACTAGGCCTATGTCCGCCCGCCACCCCATCATCGCCGTCACCGGCTCTTCCGGTGCGGGCACCAGCACCGCCAAGCGGGTGTTCGAGCGCATTTTTTCGCAGCTGGGCTTGAATGCGGCCTATGTCGAGGGCGACAGCTTTCACGCCTATGAGCGCGACCACTGGCGGCAGATGCTGGAACGCGCGCGGATCAGGGGCGAGACGCTCTCCCTGTTCGGGCCGCAGGGCAATCTTTTTCCAAGGCTGGAGGCGCTGTTCCGCGAGTACGGCGAGCGCGGCACCGGCCTCGTGCGCCGCTACCTGCACACCCAGGACGAGGCCAATGCCCTGGGGCAGCCGAGTGGCAGCTTCACACCCTGGCAGCGCCTTCCGCAGGGGACTGATCTGCTGTTCTACGAAGGGCTGCATGGCGGGCTGGTAACGGGCGAGGTCAATGTGGCCCAGCACGTGGACCTGCTGGTGGGTCTCACCCCCACCATCAATCTCGAATGGGTGCAGAAAATCGTGCGCGACACCGCCGAGCGGGGCTACACCGCGAGCGAGGTGACGGCCACCATCCTGCGCCGGATGCCGGATTACGTGAACTACATCCTGCCGCAGTTCTCCGGCACCGATGTCAACTTTCAGAGAGTACCTCTGGTCGATACCAGCAACCCCTTCGAGCCGCGCGAAATCCCGCCGCCGGAAGAGAGTCTGGTGGTGATCCACTTCAACCGCGCCGCGCGTTTCCAGGGGCAGTTCGAGGGCATATTGGCGCTCATCCCCGATGCCTTCGTGTCCAGCAGCAGCACGGTGGTGATCCCGGGCGAGCATCAGCAGCAGGCGCTGGAGCTGTTGATGGGCGACATCATCCAGAAACTCGCCGCGCGGCGACGTGAGGCGCTGGAGCACGCCGCATGAGCCTTCTCGCCATCCTGCTGGCCTTTGCTCTGGGCGGCATCCTGGGCGGGCGCATCGCCGGCCATTTAAAGGGGGTGGATTTGCGTGCAGCCGGCAGCGGCAACATCGGCGCCACCAATGCGCTGCGCACCCAGGGCAGGGCCTTTGCCTTGCTGGTGCTCGTGATCGACGTCGGCAAGGGGGTGCTCGCCGTGCTCTTGCTGCCGCAGCTCGCCGCGCAGGCCAGCGCTTGGCTGCCATTTGCCTGTGGTGCGGCAGCGGTGTTCGGCCATTGCTTTTCACCCTGGCAGGGCTTCAATGGCGGCAAGGGGGTGGCGACATTGGCGGGGGTTTTTCTCGCACTGATGCCGATCGCTTTTGGCTGGATGCTGCTGGCTTTCGTGCTGACCGTGCTGCTCACCGGCGTGGTCAGCCTTGCCACCCTGTTTGGCGCGCTGGTCGCGCTGCTGCACGTCACCTGTTGGTCGGCAACGGGCGTGTTTTCGCCAGCAGGCTGCTTTGTGACGCTGATGGTCTTGCTCATCCTCGCTACCCATCTCGACAACTGGCGGCGGCTCAAGGCAGGCAATGAATCGCGCTTCGAGAAAGCCCGCGTGCTGGGCCGCGCGCTGGGCCTGCCCACCATCGGCAAGACATGAGTGAGGCCAGCACCCTGCATTTGCTGGATGCGCTCACCGATGGCGCGCTGCATTCCGGCGAGGCCTTGGCACAAGAGTTTGGCATCAGCCGCGCCGCGCTCGCCAAGCGCATGGCGCATCTGCGCGACTGGGGCGTGGATGTAATCGCGCAGGCCGGTGCAGGCTACCGCCTTGCCGCACCCCTGCAGCGGCTCGATGCCGCCGCGATCCGCAGCGCGCTGCCGCGCCCGGCACAGCAGACCCGCATCGCCGTCGTCACCCGCACCGACTCCACCAACAGCCAGCTGCTCTTCGCCGATGCAGGCCACGATCCGCAGGCCCTGTTCACCGAGAGCCAGACCGCCGGGCGTGGCCGCCGTGGCCGCGACTGGGTCTCGCCGTTCGGCAGCAATCTCTATGGCTCGCTGGGCTGGACGTTTGCCGCCTGGCCTGCGCGCTTCACCACGCTGCCGCTGGCCGTCGCCGTCGCGGTCGCACGGGTGATCGACGCGGCTGGCGTGCCGGAGGTGGGCATCAAATGGCCCAACGACCTGATGGTGGCGGGGCGCAAGCTCGCCGGCATCCTCATCGAGCCGCGTGGCGAAGCGGGTGGCAGTTGCCGCGTGGTGGTGGGCGTGGGCATCAACGTCGCCATGTCGGCGACACAGGCTGCGGCGATCTCGCAGCCCTGGATCAGCCTCGCGGAAGCACTTGCCGCGCGCGCGCCGCCATCGCGCAATGCGCTGGCAGCTGCGCTGGTGAGCGAGCTGTGCGGCGCGCTCACACATTTTTCGGCACATGGCTTTGCACCCTTCGCCGCCGAGTGGAAACGGCGCGATGTGCTGGCCGGGCAAGCCGTGCGCATCGAGGGCGCGGCGAAAATCACCGGCATCGCGCGCGGTGTCGATGCCGATGGTGGGCTGCTGATCGACACCGCCGACGGCAGGCAGGCGGTGCACGCCGGTGATGTCAGCGTGAGGCCGGCATGAGCATGCAGGCCCGCGTGATCGCTGGCAGCACGCTGCTGCTCGATATCGGCAACTCCCGTCTGAAGTGGGCGGCCCTCGCCAGCCCGGATGCCCCCCTGACCCCGGTGCAGGCAATGGCGCACGAGGGCGCACCCGCGCAAGCCCTTGTCCGGCTTGCGCAGCACTGGCACGGTGCAGCGCCCGCAGCCGTGTGCATCGCCCATGTCACCGGCGCCGGAAACGAAGCCCTGCTGGTAGAGGCTGTGAACGCCAGCTTTGGTCTGGCACCACGATTTGCCCGCAGCGTGGCCGAATGCGCAGGTCTCAAAAGCGCCTACACCGATCCCGCCCGGCTGGGGGTGGATCGCTGGCTGGCGATGCTCGCCCTGTGGACACGCGAGCGCGCGGCGTTTTGTGTCGCCAACGCGGGCACCGCGCTCACTTTCGATGTCGTCGATGCGACGGGCGCGCATCAGGGCGGTGTGATTGCGCCAGGGCTGGCCACCCTGGTCGAAGCCACCCTGGGCCGCACGCGTTTCGAGGTCGGCGACATGGCGGGCACATTCGGCGACAAGCTGGGGCGCGATACCGAAACCTGCGTGCGCCAGGGCGCACTGCACGCCGCAGCGGGCCTGCTGGATCGCCTGGGGTCGCGCCATGCCGGTGTGCATGTGCTGGCAGGCGGCGATGCCGCCATTCTGCAACCCCATCTCGCAAATCCTTGGCAGATCGAGCCCGATCTGGTGCTGCACGGCCTTGCTATGTGGGTGCGACTGGCATCTGCGCGCTAGCCCTTTATACTGCGCGCCTTGAAAACTTGGGCTGGCTTAGCACAGCGGTAGTGCAACGGTTTTGTAAACCGTAGGTCGGGGGTTCAAATCCCTCAGCCAGCACCATTTTTCATCCCCTCAAAATCCAAGTCCACCGTTCGCGCGGAGGGCTCGATGGCACCTTTCCGAATTCATCACCCGGCCGCAGACCTATGCCGATTCGCCGCAATCACGGTCGGTGGACGTTGCGGGCATTGATACCGGCAACGATAACCTGCGGTAAAAACCCAACGGTGATCAAGCGGCGCTGCGCAGCCGGGCTGAAATTATGAATGAGATTAGGCGCTGGACTTGGAGAGTGCTGAGCTCGTGGGCACTATCAGGGCCTTGCTGTAAATGGGAGTCAGGCGATGGACGATATTCGTTGGAAGCAGCGGTTCAACAATTACCTGAGAGCACTACAAACGCTGGCCGATGCCGCCGCCTTGGCACAAACGCGCGCCCTAACAAACCTGGAACAGCAGGGCTTGATTCAAGGCTTTGAGTTCACCCACGAGCTCGCCTGGAATACATTGAAGGATTACCTGAGCGATAAAGGCATTGCTGGCTTGATCGGCTCAAAAGATGCGACGCGTTCGGCGTTTAAAAACGGACTGATCGAAAACGGCGAGGTCTGGATGAAAATGATCGAGGCCAGAAACCTCACGTCGCACACCTACAACCCCGAAGTCGCCCAAGCAGTGGCGGATGACATTCTGCAAAATTTTTACCCAGCCTTTGAAAGCTTGGTTATCACTTTCACGTCGCGGCGTGAGGCGTGAGCTTTGGGCTTAGCGATGCAACCGTTGCCAAGATCAGCAATGTCTTCAGGCGGTTCCCGGCCGTTGAAAAAGCCGTGTTGTATGGCTCGCGTGCAAAAGGCAATTACAAGAGCGGATCAGATATTGATCTGACGCTTTATGGCGCTGATCTGACTGCTGATCTGCGTTCGCAGATTGCCCTTGCGCTGGACGACCTGCTGCTGCCCTACACCATTGATTTATCCATTTTTGATGACCTGAATTATGGGGAGCTGCAAGCGCATATCGAGCGCGTTGGCATTGTTTTCTACACGGCTCAGTCGATCAGCAACGCAGCTTCAACTACCCGACTGGGCACGATCTGATGTGGTTCAGTGGTGACATCCTGCGCTGCAACGACGCCAGCTACTACATTGGCCCAACCCAAATCAAAAAGCCCATTCTGGTGGAGCTTGTTTAGCCCTGCTCTCGAAAGTTTTGTCCTCATGGGCGAAGCCCTCACCCCTTCCCCTCACCGGAACCTCAAGAAAATGCAAGCGGACGCATTTTCTTGGGGTTCCGGTCTCCCGCAGGGAGAGGGGATTTGCTTTGTTACTTCTCTCTCCGGGAGAAGGTGTCCGAAGGACGGATGAGGGTGCTCGTTCTGCCAACTCAACAAGATTTGAGAAAGGGTTTAAGCCCGTGAGCCGAGCCTGTTTCGAGGTTGTTGCCAAGATATGACTTTTCGGTCAGCATCAGAGGGTGTCGTCGGTGCACAGAAGCCGACCTTGCCCAGGGATGGCAAGTAATAGCTGTAGGTTGCTTTAAACGTTCACTGTGGCGTGCGGCGATGGGAAGCCGGCGTGATTACTAGACAGTGGGGTGTGCAATCTGCACAGCGGGGACGTCCATCGAGCGAGCAATGAACTTGCCTCACGAGGGTGTATGGGGATTTTGACCGATCGCAAAGTCGCGCTTGGGTCATGTGCGCCTGCGCACATGCTTGTTGTCGCGCTCGGTGTATCTGTCGTCGCGCCTGTAAAACGCGCGAGCGGCACGGGCAGCGCAAGAGGTACTTGTGCCTAACGACATGACCACGGGACACCCGCCAGCCTCAGGGCCGGTGCTGGCCGAGATCCACTGGCTTGCACTGGCCGTGGCTCAGGTGCTGCGCATCCCGGTCAACGTGCAAGCCTTGCTCAGCACATTCCCGCCTCCGCATCACGACGGCACCTTGGCGCAGGCTTTTGCGCTGTTGAAACTGCAAATTAAGGAAGTGCAGTTCAAAAAGCTGCGCCAGCCCGCGCTACCCTCCATTGCCGTGCGAGTGGACACCAAGCAATCCTCAACGGCATCCGCCGAAGCAGATGTGCAGCAGGCTTCTTTCACGCCCGAGATCGAGCCGCGCTATGCGTTGGTGCTGTCGATCGACGCGGAACGGGTGCTGCTGGCGAGGCAAGGGGAGCCAAAGCCGAAAGCAATGACGCATGCGGACTTTGCCGTGCAGTATCAGCCAAAGGTCTTCAGCGTTCGCAAACAGCACGAAGAGTTGAGCGACGACGCAGGGCAGGCTGCAGCGACGACCAGTTTCGGGTTTGGCTGGTTCATCCGCGAGATGCGAAAGCACAAAAGCGTCATCCGCGATGTGCTGCTCACCTCGTTTGCACTACAACTGGTTGGCCTTGCCACACCGTTGTTCACGCAGGCGATCATCGACAAGGTCATCGCCCACCGTACCTACAGCACCCTGTTCGCCATCCTGATTGGCATGCTGATTTTCACTGGCTTCAACTCGCTGATGTCCTGGGCGCGGCAGGCTGCGATCCTGCGCGTCGGCACGCGCATCGACGGTGTGTTAGGTGGGCAGGTTTTCAACCACCTGCTGCATCTGCCCGCGCGCTACTTCGAGCACCGCGCCACCGGCATTCTGGTCGCCCGCATGCACGGCGTGGAGACCATCCGCGAGTTCCTGACCGGTGCTGCCGTCACCCTGATTCTCGATCTGCCGTTCGTCATCCTATTCGCGGCGATCATGGCCTGGTACAGCCTGCCGCTGACGGCGATTGCACTCACCCTGGTGGTGCTCATCGCCACCATCAGTTTCTTGGTCAGACCGCTGTTCAAGAAAAAGCTAGACCAGCAGTTTCTGGTTGGTGCGCGCAATCAGGCCTTTCTCACCGAATACGTTTCCGGCATCGAAACGGTCAAGTGCCTGCAAATGGAGCCGCAGCTGCGCAACCGTTTCGAGGGCTACAACGGGGACTACCTGCAGGCCACGCAGTCCATGCGGCAGCTCGCAAACAACTACAGCGCCGGCATCGGCAGCCTGGAGCAGCTGCAGAACATCGCCATTCTCATCGTCGGGGCGCACTACGCCATGACCGAGCCCGGCTTCACCATCGGCATGCTGGTCGCCTTCCAGATGTTCTCCAGCCGGCTCTCGCAGCCGCTCATGCGTCTTTCCGGCCTCTGGCAGGAGTTCCAGCAGGCCAACATCGCCGTCAAGCGGCTCGGCGACGTGATGAACGTGCCCACCGAACCGCAGTCCATCAAACCCTCGCGCCAGCTGGGTGGTCCCGGTGCGCTGGAATGGAGGAACGTCTCCTTCCGATATGGAGACGACCGGCCCTACCTGTATCGGGACTTCAGCTTCCAGGTCAAACCCGGCCAACTCGTCGCCATCTGCGGCCCGTCGGGCAGTGGCAAGAGCACCCTGGTCAAACTGCTGATGGGCTTCTACCCCGCGACCGACGGCCAAGTGATGGTTGATGGCCTTGATGTGCGGCTGTTGCCTGCCAACGAGTTGCGCGCCTACTTCGGCGTGGTGCCGCAGGAAACCGTGCTGTTCTCAGGCTCGGTGCTCGAAAACCTGCAAATGGCAGATCCCTACGCGAACTTCGAGGACATCACTTTTGCCTGCAAGCTGGCGGAAATACACAGCACCATCGAGGCATTGCCAGAGGGCTACCAGACCATCGTCGGGGAACATGGGGCGGGACTTTCTGGCGGCCAGAAGCAGCGCATTGCTATTGCCAGAGCGCTTCTCAAAAAACCACGGGTGCTCATTTTCGATGAAGCAACAAGCAGTTTGGATGTCGAGGCGGCCGAAGCTTTCGCTAACACGCTGAATAAGCTCAAGGAGAAAGCTACGATGCTTTTTATTGCGCACCATTTACCAAAAAACCTATCAAGTGATTTGATAATGAATGTAGGCAAGCACGAAGCGAAAAAGAAATCAATGTAGTTGCGTATCTCAACGTAGTTGCGCTCACGATGTGCTACGCGAAGGAGAATATTTTGGTCTGCCTCCTATTTGCCCTTTATATTTACCCTTATTTATCCCAGATTCAGGGAGATTGTTTGAATGACAACGCTAATAAAATCGTGGTCTGTCCGATATTCTCCTGAGCCCGAATACGTTTCAGTTCACGACCGAAGGCTCTTCGGCAGTTTGCGATGGATGCTTGGTATAGCCCTACTGTGGTCAGTGGCGGCCTGCAGCTTCGAGGAGACCGTCACTTGGCAAGAGGAAGTGTTGCTTCATGACGGCAAAACCATCGTCGTCACGCGTACCGCAACGATTGGGGGCGGGCGCATGGAGCCAGGTGCAAGCAACGTGGGCGAAACCAACTTTACTCTGAGTTTCACGGCGCCTAACGGACAAGAGGTTTTCTGGGAAAACCCGAGAACACTGCGTCCGCTTGTACTCGGTTTCGAAGGCTCAACTACGTATCTGGCCACCAGACCGGCCATGGGCAGCGATTACATGACGTTTGGCTGCCCTGACCCCGCATACGTGTTTCTGAAGTATCAGAATGGCTGGCAAAGAGTCAAATACGAGGATTTTCCAAAAACTCTTTCTAAAACCAATCTTTTGGTTTCTCACAAAATCATCTATCAGGGAAGTCACGAGCAGCTACTCCGTTCAAACGACGTTGAAAAAGCTAATCGCAGGATAGGCAAAGACGATAAAAACATTGATTCAAATAATCACGGCCCAGACTTTTGCTTTCAGAGGCCCAGCCAATACAACAACTTCCATCATAACAAATAGCGAGGGGCAATCATGATAGCTAGCAATAATAGCAATAATAGGGGACAGACCACAATTAATTCTTTACCATGAACCAATCTAATCGCAGCCGAGATCATTTTCCATGCCGCGTCGCCCACGGCTATTAATTGATGGTGTCCCGCTGCACATCATTCAGCGTGGCAACAATCGCCATGTCTGCTTTCATGGGGACGACGATTACCTGTTTTACTTGGAGTGGCTTGAGGAATACGCCAAGAAACACGGTTGTGCAGTTCATGCCTACACCCTGATGACCAACCATGTTCATTTAATGTTATCCGCTAAAACGCTCAACTCACCTGCAGCCTTGATGAAAGCACTCGGCCAGCGATACGTGCAATACATCAATCGACAGTATCGGCGCAGTGGCACGTTGTGGGAGGGGCGCTATCGCTCTTGCCTGATACAGCAAGACACCTATCTGATGGGTTGTCAGCGCTACATTGAACTCAACGCTGTGAGCGCCGGTATGGTTGAACATCCTGGCGAATATCGCTGGTCAAGTTATCGCGCCAACGCCCAAGGCGAACCCAATATTTTGCTAACGCCGCACCTGCTGTACGCACAACTAGGCGCTGATGTGCAAGAACGCCAGGAGGCTTACCGTGAGCTGTTCAGGTATGAACTTGATCCCGGTGTGGTGGATGCCATTCGCAGCGCAACGAATGGCAATTACGCGCTCGGTAATCCGCAGTTCGCCAAGCAAATCGAGCAAGCATTGGGTCAGCGTGCCGTCCGTGGCCAAGCAGGCCGCCCGCGCAAGCAGCCTGCGCCAGATTCAGGTCGATTGTTTGAATAAGGAGAATACCGTGGTCTGTCCCCTATTATTTCTTCTATTATTTGGTGCTGCTCAACGATAGTGGCAGCAGCGAAACACGTGACCCGTGGCAGAATCGGAACACAAGAAGAAAGCAATGGACATATACCGAAAAGCTCAGCATGAATTGCGCCTCTGATCCCGATTTGCTGACCCCCGATTTTCCCGGTTTCCGTTCTGCGGTCAGCCCGCTGCGGACAAGCAGGCCGTCCACGTAAGCAGCCTGCGCCGGGTTCAAGTCAATTGTTTTGAGTAAAGGAGAATATCGTGGTCTGTCCCCTATTCTTTCGGGCTGTGACTGTGCTGCTGTTTGTCGTTGCAACCCAAACAGGTTGTGTCGCTGCACAAAACATTTTGGTCAACGATCAAAGCAATCGTGGTGACGTGTGGTATCGCTATTTGCCTCCCCAGGCAATTAGAGGAAGTGTTCACTTTTACGTCAATCCAGTCTCGAACGATGTATGCGTAGCTTATCCGCGAGGCAGATTCATCAATGTGGAAGCATACGGGCGTTCTGAATACGCCTACGGTGCCTTGCTGTTCTTCGGGGGAGAACACATTCCAGAGGCTTCCGTTCCGCCTGCTCAATGTCCGGGCTATGCGGGAGATGCGTTGGGGAGCAGCAAGTTAAAACTCCTCGACGGTAATACGATCAGTGTTGAGAGCTTGGACTTACGTGTCAGCGGAGCATGTCCACGAGACCATGCTCAGTATCTCCGCTTGAAAAACAAGGACGGCCAAGTCCTTGCTGAAAAAACCTTCATCTACCGCTTGCCCATTCCAACCAAAGCCAAGATCGTTGGGTGTCAAAACTGGGAAGGTACATATGACCGAGTATTCACAACCTTGGCAGATTCCTTATACCAAATTCCCGGAGATCCCACGGTCTTGTTGGCTGGCTACAGAATTGAAGATGCGGCGGATATTGTACTGCGCATCAAGCCCGACCTCAGCTTCCCGCGCATGTGCGAAGTGAAAAATCTGCTCATCGTGGATACCGGCGATGCTCGATGGCTGCAAGGCCAGCACGTGGGAGACCCCGAAGCAGATTACCCCGCATTGCAGACTGCTATGCAGGAACTATTTGAGCGCAAGAGGAGAGAACTATGCCCGTGACTTTTACTGGCCCCGACGCCGCAATCAAGCAAAGAATTTATGACGTTCTATTGCTGAACGAACTCGGAGGAGATACAGAGGACGCATATCAGCTTTCCCTCGCCCCGAAAGGCCGTAGCGGCTATTCATTTGGTCTGCCTCAATACGATCTCGGCAGCAGAAATCCGACCGCCACTGATTTGTTCAGGGATATTCTGCTCAATGCGCGCTACCTGGATGGAGCCTACGTCATTGACGATCTGGATCCGGCTACAAGCCGAGAAAATGATACGGAGATAGAAAGAATAAGAACTAACGCAAGGGATGCGAAGGTGAATAATTCCATTAAGCTCGACCCGTTTGATTTGCAACTCGTCAACGACGCTCTTAGCAGTACCTATGGTCGACAAGCGCACGATAACGGTTTGGATGCTTACTTCGGCAGCATAATCAGTCATGTTCGGATCGTGATCGGATTAGTTGCCGATCCCACGAGTCGCGGGTTCTTGGAGCAGCCGCTGGCCTTCACGTTTCTCGCCGACTATCACAATCAATTTAATCTGGACTTGAGCGGCCGTGATGCAAAGCTCGTTAGGTTCCTTCAAGGTGGAAGCGAAACCATAGGGTTGCCGAATAGCGTCACCCTTCAAGTTCTCGGGCAACTCGGCACTGACGATTTGCTTCGCTTTTATCTACAAACTAAACAAGGGCAAGCAACGCCCAATCTTTTGCTGGGCCGGTTTGCGAATGTCGTCCAGGTTTCGGGCGACCTTGTAGTGAGCGGTGTTGAGGAAGCAATGGGCCTGATGCGGGTCTACGAACAGTTCGTTCATCCCAACGTCCTCTCGTCGGACTCCAACCGGCAGCAATTTATTTCCGCCGTCATCAATCCAAGCCGTTCTTTCCTTATTCAGGAATATGTTACGACGCCCGGTGTTGGCGTCGCAATCGATGGTCAGGTGGTGGTCGGATTGCTCGACAATTCAGGGCAGGATCGAGATGATGCCATTGGGCTTACCATAACGACTGGCCTGACAACTAGCGAGCGCAACGATCTCGTACTGGCCCAAGGCGGCAACGACACCGTCGAAGGCGGCGGCGGTCGAGACGTGATTTACGGAGGAGATGGCAATGATCGACTGCTTGGGGGCGCGGACGATGACACCCTGAATGGCGGACTTGAAGGACGAAGCGACGATAGTCCTGACTACCTGGATGGTGGCGCAGGCAATGACACCTACCATGCCTATAACCATGACGTCATTTCAGACAGTGATGGACAAGGGCGGATCATCTTCAATGACCAGACAATCGTCGATCTGCAATTTCTGTTGCAGCAAACAGCAAACGGCGGGATTTATCGGAGTGCTGATGGCAGCGAGCGGGCGAGCAGGGTTGATCTCGACGGCGATGGTCAGTCGGATGACCTACGCATTCACGGCAGTGATCTCACCATCCTCAATTTTGAGTCGGGCCAGTTTGGCATCACCTTAGATGGCCTCGCGACCGAAGCCCCCACCCCCATATATAGCTACACCCTTACTGGCGACCTCCAGCCCCAAGACTTCGACCCCAACACCCTCGGCATCCAAGCTCAGGACGACCAGCACGGCAACTTCATCCGTGGCGAAGTCGCCGACCCGGGTCGGGAAGACATTGTCTACGGTAGCAGCGGCAACGACTTGTTGAATGGTGTGGCTGGTGACGACGGACTCAACGGCTTTGCTGGCAGCGACAAACTCATCGGCGGGTTAGGCAGCGATGTTCTGTTCGGCGGCAATGGCAGTGACCGACTCCATGCCGAGGCCGAGACCAGCCTAGCCGACGCCATTGCGGCCGGAGAAGTCGGCATCGGCACTGGTCTGCGCGGCGATCTGCTGGAAGGCGGAGCCGATGATGATCTGCTGATCGGCAGCACCGGTAACGACTTGCAGGAAGGCGGCCTGGGCAAAGACCAGATCGTCGGCGGCCTGGGCGACGACACCATCTACGGCGACCGCTCCGCCAACAGTGCCGACGCCAGTTGGCAGGTGCAGCGCACGGTCATCAACAGCAACGGAGTGGATTACCAAAGCGTTACCGTCCTCGACGTCTATTACTCCGCCTACGCCATCACCGACGGCGCTGACGATGTCATCACTGGCGGGGCCGGCAATGATTGGATCTTTGCCGAAGGCGGCAACGATATCGTCGATGTCGGTGCGGATGACGATGTCGTATTCGGCAGCGCTGGGCAAGACTTCGTACTCGGCGGCAGTGGCAACGACAACCTCTCCGGCGACGCTATCGACGACGGCACGAACAATGGCCTGGCCGGCAGCCTGCACGGCGAGGACTACCTCGATGGCGGAGCAGGCGATGACATCCTCTACGGCAATGGCGGCAGCGATGTCCTGATTGGCGGCACGAACAACGACCATTTGAGCGGCGACGACATCACCACTCCGATCCCTTTTCACGGTAACGACCTGCTTGAGGGTGGCAGCGGCAACGACGTGCTGATCGGGCACGGCGGCTCCGACCAACTGTACGGCGAAGCAGACGACGACGAGCTCTACGGCGACCATGCCCAAGTCACTACGGGTGCCGCTGCCAACGGCGACGACTATCTCGATGGCGGCAGCGGCAATGATTTGCTGGTCGGCGACGGCGGCGACGATGTGCTCGACGGTGGCGAGGACAACGACAGGCTGTTTGGCGACTTCGGCCGCGCTTTGGCAGCCGGAGAAATCGGTGGCGATGACATTCTCGATGGCGGCGACGGGAATGATGAGCTGGCCGGAGAAGCGGGCAACGACCAACTGGATGGCGGCAGCGGTGTGGATCGCCTGTTTGGCGATGCCAGCTATTTGACCGGTGACCAGCATGGCAATGACGAGTTGCGCGGCGGCGCTGGCAATGACCTGCTGGTGGGCGGTGGCGGCGATGTTGATCTTCTCGACGGCGGCGATGACGACGACACGCTATTGGGCGACGACGACGCGCTGGGTGCCGAATTTCACGGCATCGATTTCATCGATGGCGGCAAGGGCAACGATAAGCTGATCGGTCATGGTGGCGACGACATCCTGTATGGCGGTGAGGGTAACGATCAAATCGACGGCGATTCCGGCTTGCTGGCGGGCCAGTTTCACGGTGACGACGAGCTCGATGGCGAAGCAGGCGACGATGTCCTGATCGGTAACGGCGGTGCCGATACCCTGATCGGTGGTGCCGGCAACGACCAGCTTTCGGGCGATGCCGCAGGGCTTGCCGGGGAGTTCCAGGGCATCGACAACCTCGATGGTGGCGAGGGTGACGACATTCTGGTCGGTGGCGGCGGCGGCGACACCTTGATAGGCGGCAGCGGTAATGACCAACTGAGCGGGGATGGCACTGATCTCGCGGTTCAATTTCATGGCGACGACCGCATTGACGGCGGTGCTGGCAATGACTTGATCTTCGGAGAGGGCGGCAATGATGTTCTCACCGGAGGTGCGGGTCTGGATCAGATCAGTGGTGGCATCGGCAACGATACGATCTCTGGAGACGACGGCAATGACACTCTCGTTGGCAATGAGGGAGCAGATACGATCAACGGCGGTACGGGCGCAGATACCCTGCTCGGCGGCGCTGGCGACGACCTGCTGACCGGTGGACTTGGAGCGGATCGATACCTCTACAACCTTGGCGACGGGCTGGATCGAATCTACGACCAGATCGAGGCTGGAATCCAGAATGTTCTGCAATTCGGCGCTGGCATCGCCCTCGCCGATCTCACGTTGTCGTCGTCCTCTGGCTCATTGGCGATCCAGGTCGGCACTGGCGGCGACGTGGTTCACATCGAAGGGTTTGGCCCAGACAGCGCTCACAGCGAGCTGTCCATTCAACGGTTCGTATTCAGCGATGGTCAGAGTTACACCACCAGTCAGTTGTTCGAGGCACTCGCTTTTGGTTCCGTCGGCGGCACGGCCGGTGACGATGTGCTCGACGGCACGGCGGGGGCCGATACGATTCGCGGCGGTGCCGGCAACGACCAAATTTCGGGCCTGGCTGGTAACGACGTTCTTGAGGGCGAGGCTGGAAACGACATTCTGGATGGTGGTGATGGCGACAACCAGCTGCTGGGCGGCGCGGGCAACGACACCCTGACTGCCGGCTTGGGCATGGATCGGCTTGATGGCGGCGATGGTGACGACGTTCTCGAAGGGGGTGGCTCATCACTGATCATCTCCCAACAAGGTTCCATGATCTTCCGTGGCGGCGATGATTTGTATGGCGGCGCGGGAAATGACGTATTGCGCGCGGGATTCGGCGACAACACGCTGGAAGGCGGAACCGGTGACGATGAGCTGTTCGGCAGTAACGGCTCAGACACCTACATCTACAACCTTGGTGATGGCAACGATCGCATTTCGGATCAGAACAACGGTAGCCGGCCCAATGTGCTGCGCTTCGGCACCGGCATTTCCATAGACGGCCTCTCGCTCTCGTACGGTTCCCTGGCCATCCAGGTGGGGGCCAATGCCGGCAATGTCATCCATATCGAAGGCTATGAGCGTGGTAGCGATCCGCAAGACCTTGCGATCCAGCGCTTCGAGTTTGCAAACGGATTGGCTTACAGCGCCAGTGAATTCATCGACGCGGTCGGCTTTGGTTCTGTCGGTACCGATGAGGACGACGTGCTCATCGGCACCGAGCAGGATGACGTGATTCAGGGCGATGCCGGAAACGACCAGATCCAGGGGCGCGGAGGCAATGACACGCTCGATGGCGGCATCGGCATCGATACTCTTGATGGTGGTCTAGGGGATGATCTGTATCTGGTCGATGATCCAGACGATGTCGTCGTCGAAGCCGAGCAGGGCGGGCTCGATACGATCGAGGTTCATGACGGCATTGCATACACGATCCGAAGCGAGGTCGAGGTTCTGCGCCTGATTGCTGACGATGGGACCGGTATCGGCGACGGCCGTGACAATCTTCTGCAGGCACGTGGCGAACACAATCGGCTCAACGGCATGGACGGCGACGACCTGCTTGAAGGCAGCGCGCATGGCGACATCCTGGATGGCGGCTTCGGCAAAGACACCATGACGGGTGCTGGAGGGGATGACACCTATCATGTCGATGATCTGGCGGACGTCATCGTCGAACTCGAGGGGCAAGGGACGGATACCACCGTCACCGCCATCAGTCACCAGCTGGCGGCCAACGTCGAAAACCTGATTGCCGTGGAAAACGCTGCCATTGACGAGCTGCGCGGCAATGGACTGGATAACCTGATCATTGGCAGCGAAGGTGACAATCTTTTGGAAGGCGATGCGGGCAACGATCGCCTTCAAGGTCTCGGTGGCAACGACGTGCTGCAAGGAGGAGAAGGTTCCGACACTCTGGAAGGTGGAATCGGCGACGATACTTATCTCGTTTCGGATCAGGGCGATTCCACGATCGAGAGACTGTTCGAGGGAATCGACACCGTCAGAACGTCAATAAACTGGGTGCTGAGCGGCCATATCGAAAATCTGGTGCTGCTCAACGGCAATGGCGCCAGCGGTACAGGCAACGAGCTCAACAATGAGATCAGTGGCGGCGCGGGCAACGATACCCTTATAGGTCTTGCAGGAGACGACATCCTGGATGGAGGGGCTGGGGCCGATCTGCTACAGGGCGGCGATGGCAACGATCAATATGTCGTGGACGATCCCGGCGATGTGATCCTGGAAGACGGTGTTTCGGATCTGGATAGGGTTAAATCCACCGTGACGTTCGTGCTGTCGCAAACACTGGAATCATTGACGCTATTGGGTGGTGAAGCAATCAATGGCACCGGCAACGTGCTCGACAATGTCTTGGTCGGGAACTCGGCCAGCAACACCCTCACGGGCGGCGCGGGCAATGATTTGTTGAATGGCTTCGGTGGCGGCGATCAACTTCTCGGCGGCACCGGAAATGATCTCTACGAGATTCATTCGTCTGGCGACGCTGTGGTCGAAAACGTCAACGAGGGCATCGACGTTGTCAGTAGCTTCATCGACTTCACCTTGACCGAGAATGTCGAAGACCTCGCATTGCTCGGCGAGTATGCCGGGCCTTCCGGTGGCAGCTTCCTGCCGGTCTATGCCACTGGCAACTCCGTTAACAACCAGTTGACCGGCAATGTCGGTCAAAACGTGTTGAGTGGACTTGCGGGCGATGACCGTGTCGATGGCTTGGCGGGCGACGACGAGATTTACGGGGGTACCGGCAACGACACCCTTTATGGTGGGCAGGATTTCATTTTCACGTCTGGCAGTAGTGGCTACGGAGGGTATGGCGGCGGTGGCTCATCCATGCTGCTGCCGAATGCAGACCAGATTCACGGTGAGGAAGGTGACGACACCATCGATGGCGGTTCCGGCA
Organism: Nevskiaceae bacterium; assembly: GCA_021731445.1. Lineage (GTDB taxonomy): Bacteria > Pseudomonadota > Gammaproteobacteria > Nevskiales > Nevskiaceae > Stagnimonas. The sequence continues at coordinate 19,157 of JAKFXK010000078.1, forward strand.
ACGACCAGCTCTTTGGCGGGGAGGGCGATGACACGCTCTATGGCGGCGACGATGGCCTGTATGTCTTTGGTGACTCGTCCAGCTATGGCGGCTATGGTGGCTATGGTGGTGGTGCCGGGGCATTGACCAACGATGACGTGCTTTTTGGCGGTATCGGCAACGACGCGCTGGATGGCGGTTCCGGAGACGACACCCTTTATGGCAACGAGGGGTCTGACTACCTTTTCGGTGGCAATGCTGGTGGTTACAACACGAGCAACAACGATTACTTGGATGGCGGCCTGGGGCTGGATGTGCTTGCGGGTGGCGTTGGCGATGATGTCTTCATCGTGGCCGGCAGCGCAGAAACCGTGACCCTCGCCGAATATGCCTCGAATGATTGCGCCGTAGCTTCACCGGGTGGCGATTTCGAGATCGCGGCAGAGGCCGACGAAGTCATCGAGCTGGAAGGCGAGGGTTACGACATCGTCGAAAGTTCTGTTGGCATTCGGTTAGCCGCCCATGTCGAAGAGTTGAAACTCACCGGGGATGCGGCAATCAACGGCATAGGCAACGACCTGGACAATCGCCTGGTTGCCCAGACCGGCAATGCGGCCAACCAGCTCGATGGTGGTGCTGGTGCGGACTACATGGAGGCGGGACAGGGAAACGATGTCTATTACGTCGACAGTGAAGGCGACGTCATCGTTGAACTCGATGGCGAAGGTGTCGACACCGTCAAGACGACGCTCTCGACGATCCTGGCGGGCAATCTGGAGAACCTGTTCCTGCTCGGCGATGCCAATCTGTCGGCGACGGGAAACGATGCCGACAATATCGTCGTGGGCAATATCGGCAACAACCTCGTGAGCGGTGGTGCCGGAAACGACATCCTCGCCGGCAATGGTGGTCAGGACAGCCTGTCCGGTGGCGATGGCGACGATGTATTTGTCTACAGCATTTGCAGCGATGTCGAAATCATCCAGGACAGTTCCGGCAACGACGAGATCCAGTTCGGAGAGTGGATCAATCCGGAGTCAGTGCGCGTTTCCACCGTGACCTTAGGCGATGGCTCCCTCATTGCGAGGATTCGCTTCGTTGATGACTGCGGCGTCGAGCGCGATGGCAAGGGCATTGATTTCAAGCTGGCAGCTGATGGTGCCTCGCCAATCGAACTATTCCGGTTCTCGAATGGCCAGACCTACACCCTGACAACGTTGCGCAATCACTCCAATGCGGAAGAAGGCATGGTTGCCGGGCTGCAGCTGGTTGGAACCCTCGGCAGCGACCAGTTGACCGGCGGCGACGGCAACGACAGCCTCTCAGGCGACGAGGCCAACGACAGTCTGCTGGGTGGTGCGGGGCGAGACATGCTGCGTGGCGGTGCGGGCAACGACCTCCTGGATGGCGGCCGTGGTGCCGACCAACTGTTCGGTGGCTCTGGCAACGACAGCTATGTCGTCGATGACGATCATGATCTGGTGTTCGAGCAGGGGTATGACTACGACGTGGTTGCTTCCAGCATCGACTACGTGCTGCCGCAGAATCTTGAGGCCCTCACACTGTTGGGTACTGCTGGCTTGCATGGCATCGGCAATGAAGGCGATAACCAGATCGTCGGCAACGACGGCAACAATCTGTTGAGCGGCGGTGGCGGTGTCGACTATCTTGAAGGCCGGGGCGGAAATGATGTGCTCAACGGCGGATCAGGGGACGATCTCCTCAACGACTGGCTGGGATCCAATCTCTTTTTCGGGGGCTCCGGCAACGACGAGATCTACAGCAGTGGCCACAACGATCTTTTCATCGGCGGCACCGGCAACGATCTCATCCACCACAACGGCGCTATCGATACGGTGGTGTTCAACCGGGGCGACGGCAGCGACACCGTGGTTGACCTCAGCGCCGAACGCAGTCTGGTGCTGGTACTGGGCGGCGGTATCCGCTACAACGATCTCAGTTTTGTCCGGCAGGGCAGCGACTTCGTTTTCAGCATGGGAACTGGTGACCAGATCACGCTCAAGGACTGGTTCGCAGGTGTGCGCCCCCAAGTCATTTTCGAAGTCGCAGTCGTCGCGAATTCCGATTATGCGGCGGCATCGGAAAATCCCCTGTTGAACCAGGCGCTGGTCCGTTTCGACTTCGCCGGTCTGATGACCCGGTTCGAGCAGGCGATGGCGCAAAATCCCAATGCGACATCACTTCAGCTCGCCTCTCTGCTGCCGGAGTACTACCTCGACGGCAGCTCCTGCGTCATCGCCGGCGGGCAGCAGGCATACGACTACGCGGTGCTGGGTACGCCCGGCGCATTGGGATCGGCAGTCACGGCGCAAACACTGGCCACGCTCGAGGCGGGCATCGTCTATCAAAGTTTCGTTGCGGCACCCGGTGGTGCGGGTTCGGTCATCCAAGGGACGGCGATTGACGACTATCTGCTCGGCACATCCGGTGCCGACAGTTTGTCCGGTCTTGAGGGCGACGATGTCCTGCTGGGCGGCGGCGGATTCGATACCCTCGATGGTGGTGAAGGCGCCGACTATCTGGCCGGCGGCTGTGGCAACGACACCTATTTCGTCGACAACGCCGGTGATGTCGTGCTCGAACAGGACTGCAACTGGTACGACACGATTTACAGCTCCATCAGCTTCGTCCTGCCGGCCTATACCGAAGAACTGCATCTGACCGGCACCGGGAATATCAGCGGCATCGGCAACGACCTGTTCAATGGCATCAAGGGCAATTCCGGCGACAACCTGCTTTCCGGCGGCGCAGAGGGCGACTATCTCGAAGGCGGCGACGGCAGTGACGTGCTGCTGGGCGGCATCGGCAATGACCTCCTCAACGACTACCTGGGTTTCAATATCTTCGACGGCGGTCAGGGTAACGACGATATCTATACCAGTAACAAGGTCGACATCATCTTCGGCGGTGCCGGCAATGATCTCATCCACGGCAACTACGGGGCCAATGTGTTTGGCTTCAATCTGGGCGACGGCGAAGACACCATCTTTGGCGATAGCGGCGACGCGGATGATGTGCTCTCGCTTGGTGGCGTCGTGTATGAGGCGCTCTCGCTGACGCGGCAGGGAAGCGACCTGATCCTCAACATTGGTGCCAGCGGGAAGATCACCATGGCGGATTGGTACGGTGGTGTCAGAAGCATCGCCACCCTGCAGGTCGTTGCCTCTACCCTGCCCGGCTTTCTGGCGGGCGGCAGCAATGCGCTACTGGATCAGAATATCGAGACCTTCAATTTCACCGGCCTCGTGAATCGCTTCAATCAGGCGGTGACTGCCAATCCCGGCGTGATGAGCCGCTGGGATGTCGTCGATGCCTTGACCGAGTTCCATGTCGGTGGGTCGGATACCGAGGCTGCCGGCGGCGACGTTGCGAATTACTTCGCCAGCCGTGGGTCGTTGGATGGCCTGAGTCTTGCTGCGGCGCACGACGTGCTGGCCGGATTGCGAGCCAACAATCGCGCTCCCAACCTGCGCCCACTCGGCGAGCTGACGGGCGGTCCCATCACGCTTCACTCATGATGTTCACGAAGGCCATTCCGTGGCAAAAATAGCCTTGTGCTGGGAGCTGGGCAGCAATCACGGGCATATCTACAAGCTGCTGCCGATCGCGCGTGAACTCAGGCAGCGTGGGCACGAAGTAGTGCTTGTGCTGCGTGAGTTCACGGCATCCGTCGGCTTGGTACGTGAAGGATTCCGGCTCCTGCAAGCGCCATACAGTCATGTTCGGCTCCGGCAGGTTCCCGCCGTAACCCGCTCGTACGCCGAGATGCTGGCTTCGTGTGGCTATCTGGACGCAGGCCTGATGTCGGGGCTGGTGGCTGCCTGGAAAGAGCTTTTCAAGCTATTCGATCCCGATGTCGTCATCGGTCAGCACGCACCCACAGCTTTGCTCGCGTTGCGAGGCAGCTCGGTGAGAAAAATCGGCCTGGGTCATGGCTTCGATCTGCCTCCAAGGATTTCGCCGTTCCCAGCCTGGCGGAAGTCCATGGACAAGGAGCCGACCCTCGAACTGGTCGAGGCCGCAATTCTCAAATCCGTCAACCAGGCCATGCAGACACTGCGTCTGCAAAAGCTGGAGCGACTCAGCGATATCTTCGATCTCGATGATCGCTTCCTCTGCACCTTTCCCGAGCTCGACTGGTACCGCGCGAAGACGAACGGTGGCCGCAAATACTTCGGCGCTATCTTCAGCAGTCCTCAGGATGCCGTGAAATTGGGCATGCCGACCGGAAGCGGGAACGCGGTGCTGGCCTATGTGCAAGCCGCATCGGAGGGATTCGTGCCGATGCTCGAAGCAATCCGGCAATCCAATCTACGAGGACTGGTGATCTCCCCCGATCTGAATCCGCGCAAAGCCAGGACATTGACCACTGATCGCATTGTCGTCACTAACCGTCTCGTGGACCTGCCGCATGCCTTGTCGCAAGCAGATCTGGTCATCTCGAACGGTGGGCACGGCGTTGTTGCGGCGGCGCTGCTTGCGGGCAAACCGCAGCTTCTAAATCCAGTTTATGTGGAGCAAAGCCTGACTGCACTGCGTTGTGAGAAAGGCCGATTCAGCCAATCCATAAAAGCGCCTACCGACATCGAACATTGGAAGCGTGCAATCAATCAGTTGCTGCGCGAAAAAGCATTCATGACGGAGGCCATGAAGGTGGCCGAGAAGTACCGCTCTTACGACGTTGCGCGACAGGTATCCCGCATCGTCGATGTCATCGACCAGCGGCAGCCGAAGCGCGCACTTCATTGACAGGACCACTCAGGCAAAACGAATGTCATTCACTGAAAAGGCCGAAGTCACTTACCCCAAGCATCTGCTGCATGGCTTGCTGGCAGGGCTGGCAGCTATCCTGCTGTGGGTGACTTTCGCAAAGTTGGATATCGTCATCGTGGCCGAAGGGCGACTGGTTCCGACATCCGCCGTCAAAAGTGTGCAGGCACCCCAAGAAGGTGTCGTCGCCGAGATCTTGGTGAGCGAGGGCGAGCACGTGACAACCGGGCAGACCCTGGTAAAGCTCGACCCTCTTCTGGTGGAGGCGGACACCAAGGCCACCAAATCAGAGCTCCAGTACCAGCGCCTCCAGTTCCGGCGGGTGAACAAGCATCTGGGTAACGGTGACTACGGTCTTGAGTCCGAAGATCCGGCGGACATGTATCGCCTCGTCGAGGCTCAGCTGCATTCGGATCAACTCGCCCACAAAAGCAGTTTGTCCGAGGCTCAATCACAGCTCGCGTTGGCAAAGAGCGAGCTCGATTCAGAGCGGGCGAAACTGGCGAGCCTGAAGGACATGTCGCCCTACTTCGCGAAGCGCGCCTCGATGTTCAAGGACTTGAAGGAAAAGGCTTTCGTGACCGATCTCGAAGCATTGGAGATGCGTTCGAAGGATGAGCAGCATGGACATGACCTGCAAAGTCAGACCGCCATCATCCAGCAGGCCGAAAGCAAGGTCCGAACCAGCGCGGCACAACTTGCGCGATTCAAGTCCGAAACGCGGCAGACGCACATGCGGGAGGCAAACGAAATCTACGCGCGCGTGCAGGGTTTGGAGCAGCAGCTCAGCAAGAACAGCCACATCGGAAGACTGACCGAGATCAAGGCGACGGAGACCGGGTTGGTCAAACAGATGCTCGTCAGAACCGTTGGCTCCGTTGTAGGTGTCGGCACGGAACTGATGAAAATCGTTCCTGAAAACGATGTGCTGCAAGCAGAGGTGTGGATACAAAATGAAGATGTCGGTTTTGTCGAGGCTGGTCAAAGCGTGACGGTCAAAGTGATGGCGTACCCATTTCAGAAATACGGAACACTGAACGGATTGGTCAAACGGATCAGCGCGGATACCGAGGCCTTGTCAGCTGGCGACCCCGCACAGCGTTCTGCCGATGAAACCCGCTACAAAGGCATAGTGCAAATATCCCCGGACCTGTCCAGTTTCATTGCTGAAAATGCGTCGCTCGATCCGGGAATGATTGTCGCTGCTGAGATCAAGCAGGGCCGACGGACCGTGATGGAATACCTTCTGTCTCCCATCGTTAAATCCAGCCGAGAAGCGGCGCGTGAAAGATAGGATCAAAGCGAGCTCAAAAACGTCGTTTCGCAGCGCCCGAGTTCTGGAGTTATGGCCTGCGCGCTCAAGAAAATGTCGTTGCCCCCATTTCGCGGAATATTGACCCGGCTGCCGGATATTTACGAGATGATTTCTACTGCTTCAGCAAGGCGGGATAGTTCGCATCCGCCTTGCCGATGAAGCCCTGCGGGTCGGCCGTCCACAGCTTCTGCACTTCGGGGTTGTAGTTGAGGTAGAGCTTGCCGCCGACGATGGCGAAGGCTTCGGGGTCAATCTTGACCAGGTAGTTGCTGCTGACTCCATAGGCGCAGTAGCCGCCGTATTGCGGCGCGTATTTTTGCGGCGCGGCTTTGAACAGCTCGCGGTTGGCGGCGGAGGAGAACTGCCACTTCGCACCGTTCCACTCGGTGGTGAGGGTTGGCTTGCCGGGCACCGGCTTGCCCTCGGTGAAGTAGGCGACGGTGTCGTAGCCGAGAATCGCGGTGTCGGTGGCCTCGAACTTGCCCAGCAGGCCGGGTTTGAGGGTGTTCACTGTGCCGGCCGCAGCAGCGGCAAAGGTCATCAGGCTGAGCAGCAGGACAGACATGCGGGTCATCAGGCGTGACATGGTGATCTCCGTTGGGGGGTGGAATCATTCTGTCGGACATGTCCACCTATCGGAAGCAGCTCTGTTTCGATATGTTCCATGCGCATCGCGCATGGGTGCGCGCTCTGAGAGATAAAGGCCTGCCGATGGATCGCTTCGTGTTGATGCAGTGCTATGTGCGGGCGGTGGAAACCGGCAGCTTCTCCGCCGTGGCGCGCGAACTTGCCACCAGCCAGCCAACGGTGAGCAAGAATATCGCCGCGCTGGAAGCGCATCTGGGCGTGCGCCTCCTGCACCGCTCCACCCGCAAGATGGCGCTGACCAGCGAGGGCGAGCGCTATTACGCCGAGTGCCGCCGCATTCTGGATGCGATGGCCGAGGCCGAAGCCGGCGTGCGTGGCGAGCAGGCGGTGGCCGGATTGCTGCGCATCAGCTGTCCGCCCGCACTGGCGCGGCATCGGGTGATGCCGCTGGTGCAGCCGTTCACCCTGCAGCATCCGGGCGTGCAGATCGAGCTGCTGTTCAGTACCCGTGATGGCAACCTGATCGAGGAGGGCATCGATGTCGCTTTCCGTCTCGGCGCGCTGGCGGATTCGAGCTACCGCGCGCGGCTGATCGGCACCTATGCGCTTTGCTGTGTGGCCTCGCCGGCCTATCTGGCGCGGCGCGGCACGCCAGCCACACCGGCAGAACTGATGCAGCACAACTGCGTGCTGCTGCTGGGCAGCCGCGCAGGGGCGGAGTGGAACTTTGCCGGTGAGCGCATCCGGCCTCAGGGCAATTTCAGGGCGGATGACCCCGAAGGCCTGCGTGTGGCGGCGCTGACTGGCCTGGGCGTGGTGGTGGCACCTACCTGGTTGTTTGCCGAAGAGCTGCACGATGGCCGCCTGAGCTGCCTGCTGGCGGCCTGGCCCATCGAGGCCGTGCCGGTGCATCTGGTCTATCCCGACAAGCGCTACCTGCCGCTGCGTGCGCGGGCATTCATCGACTTCGTCGCGCAGGCGTTTCAGCGCGACCCCTGCCTCAACGGTGTGGCGGTGGAAGAACTGGGGCTGGAGCCTTGCCGCCAAGCCTTGCTCGACGCAGCGGTTTAGGGGCTCAGCAATTTTTCCACCGCGGCCTCAATGTCCCGTGCCTGCGCATCGCCCGCATGGGTCTCGCCGACATACAGTGCGCGCAACTTGCCCTCGCGGTCGATGAGATAAAACGCGGGCCAATACTGGTTACCCAGCGCGTTCCAGTAGGCGTGGTCGTTGTCGACCATCACCGGGTAGCTGATCTTGAACTCGCGCACTTTCTCGCGGATGCTGGCAATCACTTTTTCGCGCGCGAACTCCGGGGTGTGCACGCCCACCACCTTGAGGCCGCGATCCCTGAACCTGGCTTCGAGCGCATTCAGCCAGGGGAAGGAGCGGTAGCAGTTCCAGCACTCGAAGGTCCAGAAATCGAGCAACACCACATTGCCGCGCAGGCTGGCGAGGGTGATTGGGGCTGAGTTGATCCATTCGGCAGCGCTGCGCGGGGGAAACTCAGGCGCAGGGCCGCCGGTTTGCCGCTGCTGCGCGGCGCTGGAGCAGGCGGCCGTCAGGCCCAGCAACAAAAAGCAGAGAGCGGCGAAAGGCGTGTGGCGTGTCATGGCATCCAGCAGTGGCAAGGGGCATAACCATCGACCACCGCAAGGGTCGCGCGTTGCCGCATAAATGCTATTCGCGCTGTCCATGAGTGCGGCTCTAGAGGGTGTTAAAGGCTTGAGCATTGCTGCGGCGGAAGGCAGTTTTTGCGCAGTGCCAGGAACGAGGCGCAGCGAATGGTTGTTCCATTCGCAAGTCTCGTGACGCCGCAATGCGCAAAAGCGTTTGGCCTAAGCGGGCATGACTCAATGTCATGCCCGACGCTAAGCCAAACGCTCCCGCCCCAAAGGGTTTCTGCCCAAAAAGCCGCCCTGCGGCGTTAGCTGACCTCGACTTGGAACCACCAAGCCTTCGGCCAGCTGCCTTGCTTGGCGGCTTTTTGGGCAGAAACGCAGTGATGCTCAAGTCTTTAACACCCTCTAGGGCGGCTCTGCCTTGGCCTTCAGCTCTGCGAGCACGCGCTGTTCCAGCTCCGCCTCATAGCCCTTGCCGTAGCCGTAATAGATAAAACTCACACGCCCCGTCGGGGTGATGACGTAGGCGCTGGGCAGCTTGCGGGGTGCAAACTCGCGGGTGCCCAGTCCCAGCAGGTCGGCGATCACCGGATAGCTGACGGGATGCTGCTTGAGGAAGGCTAGCGCGCGCTCCGGGTCGTCATCCAGATTGACGCCAAGAATCTCGAAACGGTCGCTGTGACCCATCGCCACCATGCGGTTGCGCAGTTTCGAGAGTTCCGGCATCGAGACGATGCAAGGCCCGCACCAGCTGGCCCAGAAGTCGACGATCAGAACCTTGCCGCGAAAATCCGAGACGCGGTATTTCCGGTCTTCGGTGAGGCTGCGGCCAAAGATGTCCGGTGCCTGTTGACCAGGGTCAACGGCCTCTGCAAGCAGGGGGGCGGCAAGGCATGCGGCCAGCAAAAGGGTGCGGAACATGGCAGTGGACAGGTTGGGTTTCAGCGTTGCAGGGCAATGCCCACACCGACGCGGGTGACGCTGCGGTTGTAGTCGATCAGGCTTTCGCCATAGCCGTTGAACACGCGCACGAAGAGTGCGCCGACAGGGCCGATCTCTACGCTGTAATCGGCCTGGATTGCGCTGCGGCCTGTGTTGGCGCTGCCACGCAGCATCACGTCGAGCAGGGCGTTGCGCCACGGGAAATCGCGGCGGTAGCGCAGCTCGGCATGGCCCAGGTAGTCGTTGAGGTCGGGGTTGTCGTCGCGCTTGGGGTCGTCGTCGGCACGCCCCCTTTTCTCCGGCAGGCGGTACCAGGTTTTCAGCTGCCAGACCTCGCGCCCGCGTGTCCAGTACGGTTGAAAATAGACCCGGTTGTAGCTGCGCGAATCCGGCAGATCGTTGCCGTTGGACTCGTGCTCGAGACCTAGGTCAAACGACCAGCTGGGTGCGAAATCGAAAGGTTTCGGAATGCGGGTGAAAACTTCGGGGTTGAAGTTGTTCTCGCGGAAGGGCTTGCTCTTATCGGTGTTGTAGACCTGAAAAAAAGACCTCTGCGAATAGCCGAAATAAAGCGCACCCAAGCCGTAGTCCCAGAGCTGCGCCTTGGCTGAGATCTGGAACACGAACTCGGCCTCGCGGCCGTCATAGCGCGGCGAGTAGGTCAGCGGCATCAGCACTGTCGGCTTGTGCAGCGAGAAACCCGAGCAGGTGTTGTAGATCGACGCCGCCAGTTGCCCGCGCTCCACCGAGATGCCGTAGTCGCGCAGCGAGCAGCCGGTCTGCACACGCTGAGGTGTGAGCAGGATCGGCGCCTGGTCGGGGTTGCCCGCAGGCACCACCACCGGCGTGGTGACATTGGTGACTGGTGAGGTGCCGGCCGAATTGGCGGGCGCATCCGCCGGTGCGGGTGCGGGGTTGTGCAGCGGCAGATCGCCGGGAGCGGCCGGCACGACCTGCGGCAGCGGCGCGGCCGGCACGGCTGTGACGGGGGCACTGGACTGCCCAAAGGCGCTGCTGGCCAAGAGCGCCATCAGCAAGCCTGCGGCGTGCCGTTGTCGGGGTGCAGCGAATCGTGCGGTCATGATCTGGCCGGGATGGAAGAGCCTAAGGTGCGGCAAGCATAAGCGCATAAAATGTGCCGCAACCAAAAACAGGGGAGCGGGAAACCAGATCCATGCTGCAAGAAGCCGCCCTCTTTCTCGCTGCTGCCGTGCTGTTCGTGCCGTTGTTCAAGCGCGCACGCATGGGCGCGGTGCTGGGCTATCTAGCCGCTGGGCTGGTGATCGGGCCGTCGGGCTTTGGCTGGGCCACCGATGCCGAGGCGGTGCTGCATGTCAGCGAGT